>MAXL01000028.1 GCA_001751005.1 Desulfobacterales bacterium S5133MH16 | reverse complement strand
TTGATCGAGCTGGAACAGAATAAGTCCTGGCGCCATAATCCGTTGCTGTACTTGAAGATTGTTTTCATAGGAATCGATCATGCCCTGAACAAACCGGCTGCCGATAGCCGGGAACGGATACATAGAACGCTAAAGCGCATATCCGCTGTCCCCAGACTCTTGAATCAGGCAATGGATAATATTGACGGCGTTCCGGAGAGTTATCACCAGGCCGCCCGGGCCATGCTCCATGACGGTAAGCAATACTTAGAACAAGCTGTGGATGGACTTTGCAAGCAATACCCAGGTTTTTTTTCAAAGGACTTTCAAAAAGCACTGACCGCTCTTAACAATTTTGACAAATATCTGGACGCCAATCCTCCGGTTCCGGATCATCGGTTTGCAATACCGTCCCTTGAAGCCAGCTTAAAAGACCATTTTTTGTCTGTTCTCAGTTTGGATGAGGTTTTTCAGATTGCCGTGGATGAGTGGCGGGAAAATCTCAAACAACTGGAAAAATTACAGTCAAAGATCGACCAACGCAAATCGTGGCAGGATCTGTACCATGATTTTTGTCCCGACATAGGAAAAATCGACACATTTGCACTCTACCGGCGTGAAACAGAACTCTTGCGACGGTTTTTCCGCGATCACGGCTTTAGAGAAGAAGATCTTGATGCATCCCTCGAAATTACCGCAACACCATACTATCTGAAATCGGTTCGAAGCGCGGCTTCTTTCGGAGCAGCCTTCAGCTCAGATGCCAGGGAAAAGAGTTTTTTTTACATTACGACTCACTTCCCACGGCACGAGAGCAGTGGCCATGAGGACAACCTTCTTAGAAAGCGGCTCCACCGGGAGTACAAATTTCTGACAGCACATGAAACAATTCCCGGACACCATTTGCTCGATTCGATTCGGAGAACACTTGAAAATCCCGTGCGCCGTCAAATTGAGTCACCTCTTTTTTACGAAGGCTGGGCCTATTATGCCGAGTCACTTTTGACCGAGCAAGGCTATGTGCAAAATCCCATGGAATATCTGGTTGATTACAAGCGCAGGCTCTGGCGATCCGCTCGATGCCAGATTGATGTGGGTCTCCATGCGGACTTCCTTACCCTCGCGGATGCTGTAGAACTTTTAACAACCGCCGGGTTCAGCCGGGAAGAGGCCGAAAGGCAGATATATCGTTTTCGATTGAATCCCGGATATCAATTATGTTACAGTTTGGGACGTTATGAAATTATGAGATTGAAAAAAGCTTACGAAAATCAGATGGGCAGTGAGCAATTCCACGCTTTTTTACTGGAAGGCGGGGAGCTGCCCTTTCACTGGATAGAAAAAAGATTTCAAGCACTGAATAAAGAATCCTGACCCAAAGGACTATGCTTTGATTATCCCCATAGGGGATTTGCTTTATTGAAAGTTCATTGACTTATTGAAATTCCAAATCACAAATCCCAAAAAACAAATAAATAACAATGACCGAAATTCAAAATCCCAAACAAAAAAAACAATCGCTTTGAACCGGTTTGGAATTTGTAATTTGAGATTTATTTGTAATTTGGTGCTTGGGATTTGTGATTTAAGACACCAAACTCCAAGGCAGAGCTGGAAAACTCTGGCCTGGCCCAAAGGACCAGGTTTTTCATGGCAAAATAAATGAAGAATAAATAAGGAAAAAAAATGAAGGAATTTTTAGGATATCATTCCGAATGGAATCTCGGTAGTCCCGGCGGTTGGGATTATCAGCGGGTTACTCAAGTCATTGGAAAGGCGATATGGAACAGACTCAATGAAATTCGTCCCATGGAGATAAAACTCGATTTTGACCACCCGATGCTGTTCCCTATCAATGGGTTTATAGACATGCTTGTTGAAGCGCATCGCTCCCGTGAAGGACGCAATTCCGGACTCATCGCTGTGGTCGCCGAAGAAGAGACTCTTGAAGATGTAACCGAAAACAAAAACCTTGCCCTGCGTCTGAATGAAATTGACGGACTGTCAGGCGCTTTGATGGCTCCTCAGGAACTGGAACTCAATGATGGACGGGTATGCTGGAAAGGCCGGCCCGTTTCAATAATTTTCATGGATTTCAACACGGATGTTTTGCTGGCGCTGCATCGCAGTCACGATTTAAGTCCGGTTTTGCAAGCGGTTCAAGAACGACGGGTCATCAACCCCCGGGGCACCGAACCAATCAATGTAAAAAGCATGTTCGAAGTTATAACCGGTCCTCACCGCAACCGGTTTCACAAGGAAATCGTGAGAAGAACTCCCTGGACCCGCCAGTTTTATTCTCGCCGAACCCATAGCCCCAGAGGTGAAAAAATCGACGACCTGATTGAATGGACCCGATCAAACTGGGATAATTTGGTCCTTAAGCCCGAAAGAGGATACTCGGGAAAAGGCGTACGGGTTGGACAAGTCAACAAGGATCCGGACGAGGCCATAAGCCTGGCGTTCAAAGAAAAGAACTATATCGTCCAGGAAAAAATTCCTCTGGCGCTCTGGGCCGAGGAAATTCCCGTATTGGAAAATGACCATGTGGTTATGGAGCGCTGCCAGACTGATTTTCGCTGCCTCATGGGAAACAAAGGCATGTTTGGATTTTTAGGCCGTTATGGAGGCGTACCCACGAATGTCGGCAGTGGAGGCGGGGTGCAGCCGCTGGGCGTTCTGGGTTCGGATATGCCTGTCCGGGAAGCGGTGAACAGAATTAATGAAGCCATTCTTAGCATTGAATACGAATTGTTGGCCGAAGTTGACCGGATACAGAAAAAAATGGCCCTGGACCACGAGTTTACGTATCTCCTGGGTCCTATCAAAATTGCCCTGAGACCGAGGGTGATTACCACTTATCAACTAAACGCTTTGGAAAACTACTGTACAAAATTATGGTCTGATTGCTTGACATTGGAAAAAATGTGGCTGGCCGGGGAACTGGATGAGATCATTAAGATCGAAGAAGAGGAGCTGGAAATTGCTCGCATGCATCCCTGGGGCGGAGATCCTGCCATTATTGCATCGGACGGTCTGTTCAGCTTCGGGGCACACCCGGACAGATAAGGAGTTTAACATGAGTATATCCGTAGATCCGGACTGGTGGAAAACTCTGTTTGATGAGGTCTATCTGATAACTGATGCCCGTTCGGTTTGTAACGAAGATATCACTCGCCTGGAGGTGGACGTTATCTGCGAATTGCTCCCGATTCGGAGCCAAAGCAAAATTTTAGATCTCTGCGGCGGGCATGGGCGTCATAGCCTGGAGTTGTGTGCTCGGGGATTTTCGTGCTGCACGTTACTCGACTATTCACAGTTCCTGATTGATTATGCCAAAGCACGGGCCGCCGAATGCAACTTGTCCATAGAAGCGGTTCAGTCCGACGCAAGGCGTACCGGATTTCCTGATGAAAGTTTCGACCATGTGCTCATCATGGGAAACTCCTTGGGTTATATCAAAGGTCCCGCCGACAGCCAGATCATGGCAGAAGCTTTTCGTCTGCTTCGCCCGGGGGGTTGGTTTCTTGTAGATGTGACTGATGGAAAGGCCATCAAGCGCGATTTTAATCCCGAGGCCTGGCATGAAATCGATGAGCATACCGTGGTTTGCCGGAAACGTGAACTTAAAGAAGATACAATACATGCCCGGGAAATGGTTCTTAACAAGCAGGAGGGTTTAATTCGCGACCAGACCTATGCGGTACGCCTTTATGGATCACAAGCTCTTGCATCACTTCTTGAAGAGGCCGGATTTCAACAGGTAACCGTCCGCACCGGCTTTTCACCACATCGATCCAAAGGCGATTATGGCTTTATGAACAATCGCATGCTGGCCACCGGCCGGAAAATGTGAGTCATACCTTGACGGTCTCGTAAAAAGTCCAACTTCTGCGTTGTGCTGCATTTCGCAATCATTCAACGTACGATAAGTACGCCTCATGATTACAAAATTTGCACGCC
>MAXL01000027.1 GCA_001751005.1 Desulfobacterales bacterium S5133MH16 | reverse complement strand
GCAAATTTTGTAATCATGAGGCGTACTTTTCGTACGTTGAATGATTACGAAATGCAGCACAACGCAGAAGTTGGACTTTTTACGAAACCGTCAATTATAAATTAGTTCATAACTTACATCAGTGGTTGATTTAGAGTTGTTTTTGATTAAAAGGTAAGCATCTTTTTGCGCCAATCTTCTATCAGAAATATTGGTTTGGTTTATGATTTTGTCATCGGATCTGTCTGAACCTGTTTTAATAAACGCATTCATATTACTCGGTGAATCAAAAAAATACATGTCCACGGGACTCGATGATTGGATTTTAATATCTACAGGGTAAGATTCTTGAAAACCAAAAGATTCATCATTTAGGTTAATCTTGAAGTAATAATGCGGTTTTAATGTCCCTTTATTGCTGACTATAAAATCAGCACAATTAAAAGTCACATAACAAGATGAGTTACTGCAAGTAACGCCAACCGCTCCATGAGTAAAAAAATTATCCCTGTCAACAATCACCCATCTGTGCCCCGGACTATTCATCCAACCCCCCACAACAAAATCAGGTATATTTTCTGTGCTTGCTTTAAGCATAAAAAGATTTTCGGCAGCCACCAGGAAGAAAAGATCTTGGTTTTTTAAACGGTCTGTCACACTTGCTCCTTCAACATTATGATGTGAGAAGGTTTTATGTGTCCGGAGATCTATACTATGAGCCTTTGCAGCCTGGTAAATCCTTTCATCCCATTCCAGAGGATTATTCCCCAGCTCAAGCCTTTTGCGATTTATTTCATTGAATATTTCTCTTGCTAAAGAAGATTCGTCGAGGCCTGAAGATTCATATGTCTTTATTAGAGCCGGGCTTTTAGATGCCTGTATTAGAAAGAATTTCATTATGACGGAACGTAATAAAAAAAGTGATAACACAAAAACCAATATCAAAATAATCGTAAAAATGTACCTTGTTTTTTTTGACGGTTTTTCCATGTTTAAATTTCAATTGCCCCATTCATTAATTGCTCGACAAAGGCCCTGTCAGCAGGCGCAAAATCAAATTGATCAAGCTCATGGGTAAATACCCATCTGATTTCTTCATGATCCAGCAATTTTAAATCACCCGTTTCCCAGGAGGCTCTATAGGCCATTAATTCTATTGTACCAAAATCATAAGTATGTATATTTGAACCGAGATATTCTCCAACACTCACATGGATATCAAACTCTTCCTTTAGTTCTCTTTTTAAACAAGCCTCCGGTGTTTCATTCGGTTCGACTTTGCCTCCGGGGAATTCCCACAGATTTGGCAATCGTGCAGTTGATTTTCGTTTGGCTATAAGTAGCATTCCGTCATTAACGAATATTGCCGCAGTTACTTTGATAACTCTTTTTTCCATTTTCAATCTAAAGCGCCTCCTTTTCCCACAAAGTTATAAAAGTTATAAACGGTTAGATTGCCACCTTCTTCAGACGGTCCTGATAGCCCAATCCCTCGTAAATTTTATAGATCATCTGTAACCACTTATTTGCTTTCGAGTAGAAGTGGATCTCGGGAACATGTCCCCGGCTCAACTCCATAAGAAACTGGGTAAAGATGATCCACTGCATGGCTTCATCAATCTTATACAGAACGGCAGAGTGGTAGCGAAATTCGACGGTGGCACGATACCAGTATGAATGAAGATTCAGGCCGTGATAGCGGGTTTTATCATAACGCGGATCCCTGGCTGATTCTATATCGTAACGATTTTCAGGTGAATACCAGAGTTGCTTGATCCGACAATTTCCTGTTTCTAACTCACATTCACAGATGTCCAGAAAAGATTCCACATCGATTTCCATGGGCCGGCAGGTTTCGGCATTCTGTCGATCTCCCGGGATGAGCAGATAAAATTGATCCTCGTGTTCATGCACGATACGAACAAGTTGCCGAAGCTGCTTGCAGCCGTATTTCTCAAAGTCAACACCGTGATGAACATGAAATCCGCAAGAGTTGTCAATATCGATTCCATCGATATTACATAGAAGCTGAAAGGCCCGGTAGGCTTGCAGCAAGCCTTCAATACCGCTTAGAATAGGGCTGGTCAGTTCGGCGCCGCATTGCGTATGACCTTTGCCTCTGACGGAAGAATCTTGTTCAAAGTGCCATGAGTTACTGTCGGCACCGATATGTATTTTGTAGTCCTTACAGAGATCTAAAAAGTGCCGGCCGTCTTTGGCACGGGATGAGATACAATATGGCTTAATGATATTACCGTCAATTGGGGCGATAACATAATTTAGCCCAAAAAATTCAATCTCCACACCAAAGGATTGCTCGGTGAAGTACTGTAACATGGGGTATTTGGGCTTGAGGTGTAATATTAGGTTGTTAGATTCCGTCATTATCAGATTTTTCCTTAATGTAATAATTTATTGATATTGCAATAACAAAATAACATACTGCACCTCAAATGTCGAGAGTCAAGAAAATCCTGGTTTTGACAGTTGTTGAATCACCAGTTAACCGGGATTAAGGATCCTGATTAAAAAACGTTGTGTTCTCTGTGAGAGGCTTGTATAAGATCCTTTCAGGCTCGATATCAAGATCCCCTTATACAGGGCAACGAGAAAATTGACTTCAAGAAAAGCTGTACTGTCATAAAAAAGAATATTAAAAAAAATTCTGATATCAACTTGCGGAGGTTGAAAAATTTTGTAGGAGCTGAAAATGGAATGTGAACGATGTAAAGAGGCCATGAGAAAAGGCGAAGAACGGGAGCATCACGGCCAGATCTTGTGTGAGGATTGCTATATGGATTTGCTTTCTCCGGCCCGCACGTGTGATCCGTGGGCGGTTCACAGTGCCCAAACCCTTGCCAAAAAGGGCGGCGGCAGTCTTGAGCTAACTGAAATCCAGACAAAGATTCTTGAAATTGTCCAAGAGGCCGGCGGTGCAGAGCCCGACGTGATCGTGGAGAAACTTCAAATTAAACCGGCGGATCTTGAAAGGGAGGTTGCAACACTCCGGCATATGGAGAGGATAAGGGGAGAACTGAGGCAAGGAAAAAAATTTCTGATTCCCTGGTAATTTGCTATTCCGCTTCCCTTAACGTTTTCATATTCGTTGGAATAACTCACAGAGGCTGTCTATTATGGAGAACCCGTCCGATGCCATGGAGTTTGCCAACATCCTCCATCACCTCAACTACCGATGGAGTGCAGAGGCGCTTGCCCTGTCCAAAGGAGACAGAGCGCCGTTTGAGCTCTATCAGATATACGAACCGTATGAAGATTTCATCAGTCTTGATACCCTGGCCCAAATCGATGGTCTGAAGGATGACGCTGTCAAAATCCGTCTGAAGCATTCTTTGATTGATCATTACCTTCGCTTGCGACTTCTTCCCCATGAAACCGAAATGCAAACCTGGATGAGGGGGTCGGCGGCAACTGTGAACGGAGAAAAGGTCTATTTTCAAGAAATTATTCCCTGGTGTCAAAAGTCGAGCACCTATAAAAAGAGACAGATTCTTCATAAAGAGACCCGACCCCTCTGCAAGTTTTTAAAGCCCTTTGTCCTAAATTATTGGAACATGCTGCTGGAGATCCTCGAAAAGGATCTGGGGTTTGACAGCTACATCCAATACTGCCGCCATAAAAAAGGGATCGACTACCCATATTATTACCGATATTTTAAGAAGGTCCTACGGGAAACCGATGAAATTTATTTCTCCGCAATGAAACGATGGAGTCGGGAGCGTTACGGGTTGTCCATGAGCGCGCTGACCCGGTTTGACGCCATCAACCTCCTGGGTCTCGGGGAATTTGATAATTTTTTCCCGGATATACCAATGAAAAACCTTACCCGTTTTTTTCACCACTGGAATATCGATCTCGATAAAACGCCGGGTCTGAACCTTGAATTGGGGAGAGAGTCCGGAAAAAGCGCCCAGGCCGCCTGTTTCATTCTTCAAGTTCCTGAGGAGGTTTATATTCTCATGAGACCCGAGGGTGGGTGGATTGATCTCGAAACACTCTGGCATGAATTGGGGCATGGATTATCTGCGGTCTTTACATCCCCTGATCTTACCATGGTTGATCGGGACATGGCCACCGACTACAGCCTCTCTGAATCTTTTGCCTTTCTTCTCCAAAACCTAACCCTTTCCCGTCCCTTTCTAAACCAATACCTGGGACTTGAGCCCGAGGTGTCCAACACGTTAGTCTATCATAAGGTGCTTAGAGATCTTTCCGTGTTCAGGAGGTATGCGGCCAAATTTTTATCAGAGTTTGAGATGTTCTCAAAAGGAGACCTCTCCGGCGGAG
>MAXL01000026.1 GCA_001751005.1 Desulfobacterales bacterium S5133MH16 | reverse complement strand
CTTGATTCCACATCCAGAATTCTCGATGCGGCTTATATCGGTGATGAGCATTACCAGACTTCCCGTCAGGTTCAGCAAATCCTCCAAAAATATAAGGAACTTCAGGATATTATTGCAATATTGGGAATAGACGAGTTGTCTGATGAGGATAAAATTACGGTGGCACGGGCACGTAAAATTCAGCGATTTTTGTCCCAGCCTTTCTATGTCGCTGAAGTATTTACCAATGTCCCCGGGGCTTATGTAAAGATCGAAGATACCGTAAAAGGCTTTAAAGAAATAGTTGAAGGTAAACACGATGATATCCCCGAGCAGGCTTTCTACATGGTTGGGGGGATTGATGATGTCCTAGAAAAGGCCAAGCAGATGGCCGAATAAATATAGTTGTGAGGGCAAACGGATGGCTGGAAATATTACATTAGAAGTGGTTACCCCTGAAAAAGTGGTTGTTAGCGAAGAAGTTCAAATTGCGGTGGCTCCCGGCAGTCTCGGTGAGTTTGGCGTACTGATCGGCCATACCACTTTTTTGACGACCCTAAAAACAGGTACGATCCACTATACGGGTGCAGACGGAGGGCAAAAATATATTTTTGCAAGCGGTGGATTTGCTGAGGCGCTTCCGGATAAGCTTACGGTGTTGGCAGAATCGGCTGAAATGAGGCGTGATATTGATACCGGACGTGCAAAGTCTGCAATGGAACGAGCCCAGAAACGTTTGGAAAAAGAAACTGAGGATATCGACTTCGCAAGAGCCAAGGCAGCTCTGGAGAGAGCCATACACCGAATAAGACTTGCTGAAACAAGGCAATAGTAAAAATTACCGTTGGTTTTTTGAGTTTATATTTACCCCTGATATATGGGAAATGATCGTTGGATTTATATAATGAGGGCAGACCAAAAATTTGGTTTGCCCTTTTTGTTTAAAACAAAGGATTCACTGCTCCTGGTTTAGAACATAAAAGAGAGATTGTTTTGAGATGGGTGAAAAAAGGAAAATATCATGGGAAAACCAGCTATTATAATACTTGCTGCCGGAATGGGCAAACGTATGAAATCCGACAAAGCAAAAGTATTGCACGAGATTTTCGGTAAGCCCATGATTATGTATGTTGTAGAGACGGCCAAAAAAGTTGCTGGAAACGATGTGGTTCTTGTTATCGGCAATCAGGCTGAAAAAGTCCGAAAAATAGTATCAGAAAACGCTAATGTTATTTTTGCGTTACAGAAAGATCAACTCGGGACAGGTCATGCTGTTTCGTGCGCGCTCCCTTATCTACCTGATCATACCAAGGACGTGATTATTTTATGTGGTGATGTCCCGCTTCTCACTTTTGAAACCGTTATGCGGCTTTTAAAAGATCATATTATAGCTAACCGAGACATATCACTTTTAGCCGTAACAATTGAAAATCCCAAAGGTTACGGAAGGGTTTTGTTTGATGAAAAAATGAATGTGTCAGGAATAGTAGAAGAAGCGGATGCATCCGCTGAGCAAAAGAGGATAAAAACGATTAATACCGGCATATATTGCGTTAAAAAAGAAATTTTGTTTGATTCATTAAAAAAAATTAAATCCAATAACGTACAAGGTGAGTTTTATCTGACTGATATTATTGAATTAGGGTATAGGGAAGGAAAGGTTGTGGGGGTGCTTATTGGTGATGATAGCGAGGAGACTGTTGGGGTTAACACCATACATGACCTTATGATGGTTGAAAGCATTTTGCGTAACCGGGTAAGGAATAAATCTTGACTTTCGCTTATATAAAAGATTATATTAAATAAACAGATTATGAGGTGAAGGTTGGATAACGAAATTATCTTAAGACAATTTGAAGAAATTGAAAAAAAAGTTGAAAGATTAATCGACGTTTATAAGTCACTTGAGGCGACAAACCTAGAGCTTAGGAATAAAATTAAGAGGTTGGAGGAAGAGCTTCAAGGTAAGGTTGATGCTGAAACCAATTACACACAAGAAAAGGCTTTGATCCGGTCAAAGATTGATAGTCTTTTGGTCAGACTAGAGGATATTACAGAGGTTGAATAACGGCCAAAAGGGATGATCTTAGGAAGGTAGAAGAACTTATTCATTGGAACAACTTGTAACAATAGAACTTTTTGGGCAGCCTTATACATTTAAAACAGAATCAGACATAACCAATGCTAAAGAGGTTGCTGATTACCTTGTCAAAGAAGTGACCAGATTTGGAACTCAACATTCGAGTCAGTCATCTGATACTAAATTTGTGACTTTGATTTTAGCTGCACTTAATATTGCCAGTGAAAATATTGAGCTTAAAAAAAAACATTCAGACTTGTTGATAAATATTTCTAAACAATCAACGAACATGATACGTGCATTGGATGTTGCGGTAAATGATTAAAGGTTTTTAACAAGTTGATACAACTAATATGTGATAAGTTGTTTTTCCCGTTCCTTCCTTAACAGTCGTATTTGTCAAGGACAAACTCAATCAGTTTCTGTTATCCTCCCGGGATAAAATGTGACCTTGATGTTTTTTTCCGCCAGGTGTTTGACCCCTGCCGTGTTTGTGATTGGAAGATGTTCTTTGACCCAACATCTATTTAAAGGGAGCCTTCCCTGATTTTGGTGAGCATGTTCTGCTTGTACAGAAAAGCCTAAAGAAATTAAAAGGTGCCCACTTTATTTTATTGGTTCAAAGACCTCCCAACACGGCATTGTGGCGGGGGTCCTGCTTAATTCAGATCAAAGAATAGCTATCAATCTGATGCGGAAGGAAGTGCCTGTCCAAATCTATTGAATCGTTAAGGTCATGCAGACATAAGCAGCTTTTTAACCACCTTACCTTTTTCTTCCTAAATTTCTCATTCATAATCTTCCTCATAATAAGATTTTTCATAGGTCGTATCGTATAGCGGGTAATTTAGTTTTATCTGATATTAAATTTAACCTATTGAAACTTAAATGTTTAATCTCGATGAGAGTGTTGCATATGAATATTTCCGGGGAGTAGGCTAATGAATGAATATAATTTATTAATAGGGATGATTGCATTCGTAATAGGCTTTGCAATTGCCTATTGGGTTAAAGGGTTGATTGTAGCTCAAAAAGTTAAGGCGGCTGAAAGGGAGACTTCACGAATATTAGAGGATGCCAAGAGAAGATCAGAAACTCTGATAAAAGAAGCCCAACTGGAGGTCAAAGACAAACTTTTCAAGATGAAAAGTGACTTTGATGCTGATACTAAAGAGACTAAAGATGAATTGAAAGAGAAAGAGCAACGGTTGATACAAAAAGAGGAGAATGTCGATCGAAAAATAGATCAATCCGAACGCAGAGAACGGGACATTTTGCGAAAAGAGAAAAAGCTTGGGATTAGAGAGGAAGAAATAGGCCGGACTAAAATTAAATATAATGAGCTTATTGAAGAACAAAAAAGACAACTCGAAAAGATTTCCGGTTTAACAGCGGGCCAGGCCAAGGAACTTTTGGTTAGAGCCATGGAAAACGAGGCACGATATGAAGGCGCCAAAATTATTAAAAGGATAGAGAATGAAACAAAAGAGCAGGCAACAAAAAAAGCCACAAAGATCATGGCTACTGCCATCCAAAGGTACGCCGGAGATTTTGTTGCTGAACATACTGTTTCAGTGGTACAACTTCCAAACGATGAGATGAAAGGGCGAATAATCGGCAGAGAAGGTCGAAATATTCGTGCACTTGAGGCGGCAACCGGCATTGATCTTATCATTGATGATACACCTGAGGCGGTTATCTTGTCTGGTTTTAATCCGGTTCGACGCGAGGTTGCCAGGCTTTCACTGATGCGATTAATAGCGGATGGTCGGATTCATCCGGCTCGCATTGAGGATGTTGTTAAAAAAGTTGGGAAAGAGGTTGATTTAACCATAAAAGAAGCTGGAGAACAGGCGGCATTTGATTTGGGTGTTCACGGTATTCATAGCGAACTTATTAACTATATCGGTCGATTAAAGTTTCGTACCAGTTATGCTCAGAATGTTCTGCAGCATTCGGTTGAGGTGGGTGTTATAAGCGGTATTATGGCATCTGAATTGGGACTTAACTCGAAACTGGCGAGGCGCATGGGATTATTGCATGATATCGGCAAGGCGATTGACCGCGAGGTTGAAGGCCAGCATGCTATAATCGGTTCTAAGCTTGCAAAAAAATTTGGTGAAACACCTGAGGTCGTGCATGCCATTGCTGCTCATCATGAGGATGTGCCGCCGAGTTCGGTGTATGATTTGTTGATACAAGCTGCTGATGCTTTATCTGGGGCAAGACCCGGAGCTCGTAAGGAGCTGCTTGAAAATTATATCAAAAGGTTGGAAGACCTTGAAAACATAGCAAAATCATTTAATGGGGTTGCCAACACTTATGCCATTCAGGCCGGAAGGGAACTGAGGGTTATTGTCGAAAGTGGTATTATCTCTGATGAAGAGTCCACGCTTCTCAGCAGAGATATTGCCAAAAAAATTGAAGAGTCTCTAACCTTTCCGGGCCAGATCAGGGTTACAGTTATACGCGAAACCCGAGCGGTAGAGTACGCAAACAAATAACTTGAAAATTATGAATGAGGTAAAAATAACATGGCGAATTTGATCGATATTCTTAAAGAAAGAGGTTTTATTGATCAGACAACACATGAGAAAGCGCTGGACCAATATCTCGAAGCCGGGCAAGTGACCTGTTATATCGGTTTTGATCCTACAGCATCCAGTCTCCATGTGGGGAGCCTTGTTCCGATAATGTCACTTGCACATATGCAAAAACACGGCCATCGTCCTATAGCGCTTATAGGAGGCGGGACAGGCCTTGTGGGTGATCCCAGTGGAAAGACTGAAATGCGTAAGCTTTTAACACCTGAGATGGTGGATGAGAACGCAATGGGGATTAAAAAACAGCTGTCCCGATTTATCGATTTTAGCGATGACAATGCGCTGATGTTGAACAATGCCGATTGGCTGACTAAATTAAAGTATATACCTTTTTTAAGAGATTTTGGACGACATTTTTCTGTTAATCGTATGATAAAAGCCGAAAGCTATAAAATGCGCCTTGAATCCGAGGAAGGTCTCAATTTTATTGAATTTAATTATATGCTTTTACAGGCCTATGATTTTCTGGAACTCTATGATCATTATGGATGTAGATTGCAGATGGGAGGGAGTGATCAATGGGGTAACATTGTTGCCGGCGTCGAGTTGATTAGAAGGGTTCGTCAAGAAACCGTATTTGGGATTACCTTTCCGTTAATCACGACCAGCAGCGGCGCAAAGATGGGCAAAACAGCTGAAGGTGCTGTGTGGCTTGATCCG
>MAXL01000025.1 GCA_001751005.1 Desulfobacterales bacterium S5133MH16 | reverse complement strand
TGATTCCGGTCTATGGCCAGCCAGACTTTATTTTTTTTAAACTGCATCCGCTCCCAGTTTATTTCGTCATTATTCATTGATCACTTTAGCAAGAGAATGGAGTATTGGAGTATTGGAGTTCTGGAGTACTGGATTATTTTTCCCCATATGTTGCATTACTTTCTTTTACAACCAGATAATCGATCCATTCTCCCTTTTTTCTTTTTTGTTCCAGACTTCCGATTAATTTTAATAATCCGTTTTCTAATTTATATGCCAATGTGTCTAATTTCTGAAATTGATCTTCAGTTATCTGTTTCGATTTCCTATAAGCATGAAGCCCTGAAACTGATTCACCAAGTGAACTGATTGCTATATTTAGAAAATTGAGGTACTCGTGTATTGATCGTCTGCAATAGCCCTCAGAAATGTTTCTATGCACTGAATCACTAGAGGCTATAGCCTGAGAGGCCACCCGCTTAAGTTCATAAGAAAATCTCTGAAAAACTTCACACGTTTGTACGTAGTAATCGATCGCATCATTCCAAACTCTTAGTTTTTGATATCCTCGGTTTTTATTTTTTCTCATATTCCACCACTCCACCACTCCAGTACTCCAAAAAACTTCGATCTTCAATCCCAAAAGCCTCTCAACCACCCTGCCGGTTGTCTTTTGTGACAGAAAAAAGATTCAATTGTAAAGGTGAAATTTCCGGCTTATTTCTATAAACCCTTTAAGCTCATCAAGCCAGGAATTTTCTATAGTATCTATGTTATCAAGGTGTTCGATACGCCGTCGTATTTTTTTATTGCCGATTATGAGATCGATGGGATGTCTTTTAAATTCATACTCATAAGGTGGATGTTTCCATCGAAACTGATCTTTATGATGAAAAATCACAGCCTGAAGAAGCTTGAAGGTTGTGATATATGGTTTAAACTCATACGGGTCCGTTACATGGATCTGAAATCCTTTACACAGCGTTCCTTTGAATTTGTTTGACGTCGGCTCAAAAACAACCGGTCTAAGTGTTGCACCCGGCACCCGGTTTTCACCCAGGCTTGACAGCAACAGCGTTGTATTGATAAACGGAGCGCCAAAGATTTCGAACGGGCGGGTGGTTCCACGGCCTTCAGAAACATTGGTCCCTTCCCACAATACCTGTCCGGGATAAACCATGGCTGATACCGGCCATGGAATGTTGGGGGAGGGCGGAATCCAGGGAAGGCCTGTATTTTGGAAAAACATCTTCCGGTTCCAGCCGTTCATAGGGATAATTTCAAGATCACAGCCGATTCCGTACTCATTGTTGAACAAAAGAGCGAGTTCACCGATGGTAAGCCCGTGGCGCATCGGAATGGGGTGTCTTCCGACAAATGAAGTGCATTCGGAAGTCAGGCAGTTCCCTTCCGTGATGCTGCCGGAAATAGGATTGGGCCGGTCAAGGACCAAGACTTTTTTACCAAACTCTTTTGCAGCCTCAAGACAATAGGACATGGTGTAAATAAAAGTGTATACCCGTGTGCCCACATCCTGTAAATCGACGATAAGCACGTCGATGAGATCGAACATCTTTTTATCAGGAACGCGGGTTTTACCGTAAAGACTGAAAACAGGAATTTTTAATATGGGATCAGACATATCTTCCGACTCGATCATGTTATCCTGTTTTTCGGCAAAAAATCCGTGCTGGGGCGAGAATAATGCTTGAAGCTGACCCTCCAATTTCCGGTTGATCAATTCGGGAGCATGGCAAAAGTTTCTGTCAACCGAAGCAGGATTGCATAACAGCCCGATTCGTTTTCCGGCCATCCATTTTGGTGGTGACTCGATAAATCTTTCAAGACCTGTTTGAACATGCATGATACACTTTATTTTTACATTGAAAACCTGGTCCCCTGGGCCTCCGGCTCGTAGAGCCTACGCCTCGGAGAGCCAGGTCAGAGATAGATAGCTCTGCCTTGGAGTTTTGTGTCTAAAATCACAAATTCCAAGCACCAAATTACAGACAAATCACAAATTCCAATATTCAATGACCAAAACCTTCCAGGACGAGACATTGTTTGGATTTTCGAATTTTGGATATGGACAACTGATAATCCAATTGACAAAGTAACGCAATTTAAGGGTGTGCACAGTATGGGCACTATTTAGATGCGAAATATGATTTATGTCAAGTTGTATCTCCTTGTTCAATAAAGCTAAATTGATTCGAAAGTCTAAAATCGATTGATTTCGTTTGAGAATCTGCTATAAATATTCTTCAGCTCCGGAAGGTCGGACTTTTTACTTTGCCGTCTCAATTTTGACTTTCTGCCAGATCATCAAATTTATACTCGTAAGATTGTCAATCCTGTTTTATATAAGAGGGTGATGATGAGAAAGATTAGATTCGCAAGTATATATCTTTTTACACTGGCCGTTGTATTCTTTGTGCTGGGAATATACACGGAGTGGCACTTCATTATCTTGATCAGAAAGATAAAGCATCAGCCTTTGGGATATCCGGAGTATCTTCATCTTGTATTTTTCTTGTTAGGATTTTTAGCACTATGTTCAATCTATTTTGCAGAGAAGATGGAAGTAAAAATCCTTTCGCGAGCTAACGCCGTTTTGCAAAAAGAGATAGTTAAACGGGAGGAAACCGAAGCAGCGCTCCGGAAAAGCCGAGAGAAAAACAAATATCTTTATGAAGAAGCCAAACATGCAAAAGGAGTTTATCGTTCTCTTCTTCATTCATCCGCTGATGCCATCGTTATCTATGATCTGGAAGGAAGAGCCGAATATATAAGTCCTGTGTTTACAAAGATATTTGGATGGACACTGGAGGAACTGAAAGGAAAACAGATACCTTTTCTTCCGGAATTTGAAAGGGAATCGACCATGGCAATTATCAAGGATCTTGTAGAAAAAGGGACCCCCTGCCATGGTTTTGAAACAAAACGATACACCAAAGACAGTCGTTTACTGGAGGTCAGCATAAGTGCTTCGCGTTATGATGACCACCAAGGCAAACCTGCCGGCACATTAGTTATTCTTCGTGATATTTCGGAAAAGAAAAAGTTTGAGGCTAAGCTTCAGTATATAGAAAGAATGGAGGCCATCGGTACGCTGGCCGGAGGCATTGCCCATGACTTTAACAACCTGATGATGGGCATGCAGGGCAATATTTCTTTAATATTATATGACGCCGATTCTTCACATCCGTATTACGAAAAGCTAAAAAATATTGAAAAATTGATTCAAAGCGGTTCCGAACTGACCCGTCAGCTTCTCGGATATGCCAGGAAGGGCAAATATGAGGTTAAACCAATAAATTTAAACCAAATCGTAAAATATAATTCTGAAACCTTCGGCAGAACAAGAAAGAATATAACCATTCACAGGGAGTTCGCAGAGGACTTGTTTGCTATAAAGGCCGATGAGTCTCAGATTGGGCAGGTCCTTATAAATCTTTTTATTAATGCTGCAGATGCAATGCCTGACGGTGGTGAACTTATTCTGAAAACCATGTATGTTACCCACAGAAAAATGAAAAATAAGCGCTATGATCCAAAACCCGGCCACTATGTTTTATTACAGGTGACTGATAACGGTACAGGCATGGATGAGAAAACAATCGATCGGATTTTTGAGCCGTTTTTCACCACAAAGGAGATGGGCGGGGGCTCAGGACTCGGGCTGGCATCTGTCTATGGAATAATAAAAGGCCATGGGGGATATATTGATGTCGATTCAGAGAAAGGGCATGGAACCACATTCAGCATTTATCTGCCGGCATCAGATCAATCCGTCCAAAAAACTTCGGAACCTTATGAACGAATTATAAAGGGTGATGAAACCGTCCTGCTGGTCGATGATGAAGAAGTTGTTATTGATGTGGGTGTTCAACTGCTTAAAAAACTTGGATACAATGTGCTTGAGGCCGGAAGTGGAAAAGAAGCGATTCAGTTATTTGGTGAATGGTGTGACAAAATTGACATCATTATCCTGGACATGATTATGCCTGACATCGGAGGCGGTGAGGTTTATGACAGGATCAAGGAAATCGATCCTCAAGTCAAAGTTCTTCTTTCAAGCGGATACAGCATCGACGGTCAGGCAACCGATATACTGGAACGGGGTTGCAACAGTTTTATTCAAAAACCTTTCAACATGAAAGTTCTGTCAAAAAAAATAAGGGAGGTTTTGAACAAAAAATAATATTACGAGATACATTTCAACACTCCTGACCGGTATATGTAATTTCAACGTGATATGAAGGTTTAGTCGTAATTTCAGACGCAACAATTTGAACATCGAACATTCAATGTCGAACGTCGAATGTGGAAGGCGCTTCGCTTTGTCTTTATTATAAATGGTAGAATACATTATTCGATGTTCAACGTTCGATGTTCGATGTTCGACGTTCATCTTTTATATGCCTTCAAGGTGTGGATTCTTCATTAAAATATGTTGAATCTGAATTTACGCTAGGTCAGTAGCCCTGCATTTCAGATCACGTGTGTTCATAACTGGCCGAAAACGGTGTAATTTGTTTTGATTATTTAAAAAATGGCGGTTGACTTTCAATTATGATTATGGTTCATTATTAGCTTCGGTCACGCGCAGCGCAGGCGCTTGCGCCGCGTATTGGAATTTGGGATTTAATTGATATTTGGTGCTTGTGTATTGATTTTTTGCCACAAAAAACACAAAATTTACAACTAAGGTGCTGTACTTATGAGGCCGATCATGAAAAATTTGTGGATTATCGGGATGTGCCTGATTTTATTTTCTACACCGGTTTTGGCTGAGAGCAAGTATATAAGCGATACAATGAAAGTAACCATGAGGACCGGACCGGGGAATGACCGAAAAATAATTTCTTTGCTCAAAATCGGTAAGAAGGTTGAGGTACTTGAAGCGGGTAATGAGTGGACCCTGGTCAGACTGGAAAACGGAAAGGAAGGGTGGGTTATAAACCGTTTTCTTACAGATAAAATACCGAGCGACATTGAACTGAAAATATTGAAAAGCAAACACGAAGCCCTAATGGCCAAAGCCGCGAGAATTCAGGAGGAAAACAGCTTGATGAAGGCGGAAAATAAAAAGTTAAGCACGGAGTTTTCCGTGAGCAGAAAAAAACTTCAAGAGACTACCAACGATTATAAGGCCCTCAAAACAGAGTCCAAAGAATTTTTGGAGCTTCAGTCAAAATTTAAAGCAGCGTCTTCAAAACTTGCCGAACAGACAAAAAAGGCAGAAAAATTTGAAGATGAATTAACAAAACTTCTCTGGAATCAGAATATTAAATGGTTTTTGAGCGGAGCAGGTATACTTATACTCGGTTTTATAATCGGTTTTAGTACCAAACGCCAGCGACGACGTTCATCTTTGCTATAAAAATTTTTATAATTAAATTCGGAGGTTATAAATGAATAAATTAGAACTTGTTGAGGCTCTTAGAGAGGAGGCAGGGATAACGAAAAACGAGTCTGAAGTGGTTGTAAATATGGTTTTTGATGAAATGTCAAACGCCATGGCTAATGATGACAGAGTAGAAATTCGGGGGTTTTGCTCATTTTATATTAAACAGTATAAGGCATACACGGGCAGGAATCCGAAAACCGGCGAAAAAGTTGAGATTAAGCCAAAAAAACTTCCGTTTTTCAAGTTCGGCAAGGAACTAAAAGAGAGGGTGGACAAATAAGACGGCTTCGTAAAAAGTCCAACTTCTGCGTTGCGCTGCATCCTTCGTCACTGCTGCGTACTATAAGTACGCCTCATTCCTCAGGATTTGCGCGCCTTGAATTTGGATCTTTTTACTTTGCCGTCGGATTTTGACTTTTTACGAGGCCGTCAAATAAGATGGCTTCGTAAAAAGATGTAACTCAAAATCAAGAATCTGAAAAGAGTATCATTTCTTATCCCCAAATATAAAGCAGGTTCGAAAAAAAAAGAGGGGGGATAACGTTTTACGAAACCATCAAAACGTATTAAATTAAAGTGGTTGCTTAAATGGTTTTTGCCTGCAGCTCTGCTTGTGGGTGGAAGTATGCTGCTTTACTGCCTGTACCTTTCATCTCAAATCGATAAACGATTTTCCGGCCGTCGATGGAGTATTCCATCGAGGGTTTTTTCCGATGTCACCATACTATATCCAGGGCAAAAGATAAATCGAACGCTTTTTTATGAAAAACTACATCGCCTCGGATACCGGGGAGTTTTCCATGAACCCCATAGCAAGGGAGAGTTTCGCACCCTTGGAGCTTCCTTGGAGCTTTTTCTCCATGATTTTGAGATGCCGTCTGTGCGCAGGCAGGGGATATGTGTGCGAATAAGGTTTGTGGAGAACCTGATAGAATCGATAATAAATGTAAATAATGGTGACCCCATACCGATTTTGGAGCTTGAGCCCGAAGAGGTGATGCTCTTTTTCGGTCATGATCGAGAACGGCGTCGGCTGGTTTCCATAAATCAGGTTCCACAGCATGTCATATATGCGGTTTTGGCTGCAGAGGACAGTCGGTTTTATCAACACCGGGGACTTGATCCCTTGGGAATTTTGAGGGCGCTTTATACCAATCTGCGTTACGCTTCCATACGTCAGGGCGGGTCTACAATCACTCAGCAACTGGCCAAAAACTATTTTCTTACCCCTGAGAGAACATTTTTCCGTAAACTGAAAGAACTTTTTATGTCTCTTACCATGGAGACCATGTATGAAAAGAATGAAATACTGGAAATTTATCTGAATGAAATCTATCTGGGGCAGAAAGCGTCAGACGCCATCAACGGTATTGGTGAAGCGTCCTTTTTTTACTTCGATAAACCCGTGGAAGAACTTTCACTGATTGAGGGCGCCACAATAGCCTGCCTTATCAGAGGTCCCAACTATTATTCTCCTTATGTTGACAAAACGCGTTGTAAGAAAAGAAGAAACCTGGTGCTTTATGCCATGAAAGATAAGGGATGGATCTCTGATGAAGAACTCGGAGACGCTTTGCTTTCCCCCGCAAACGCGGTGGGTTATGAATCATACGGTAAAAAGGCCCCTTATTTTATAGACTATCTGGCCTATCAGCTTACAACGCTTTATTCTCCACAAGATCTGTCAAGCCTTGGACTTTCCATTTACACGACACTGGACACACAGGTTCAGATGGCAGCGGAAAAAGCACTGCAAAAGGGATTAGTACGGTTAGAAAAATCCAATCCCACATTAACTCGTCAAGATCTCACAAAAAAACTCCAGGGTGCTGTCATGGTTATGCAGCCAAAGACAGGCTATATACTGGCGATGGTAGGAGGCCGCAATTACAATATAAGCCAGTTTAACCGAATTACACAGGCCCGGCGGCAACCGGGAAGTGCATTCAAGCCTTTTGTGTACGTTAGCGGATTGGATAAATTCACTCCTGCCTCAATACTGTCGAACAAGCCCGAAACCTATGAGGTAGATGGGACGGTATGGGAACCGAAAAATTATGCGCCTGTTTCGGAAGAAAAAATAAGTGTAAGAAGCGCGCTGGCAAAATCGATCAATCTAGGGACCGTTGATCTGGCCATGCGCGTTGGTCTTGATCACATAGCCGCCACGGCGAACTTATTCGGCTTTTCCATACCTGCTAATCCTTACCCGTCCCTTTCGCTTGGAGCATATGAGGTAACTCCCTTGAATTTGGCACGTGCTTATTGTGCTTTTGCTGCAGATGGTGTATTACCATTCCCGTTGTCTTTGAAAGAGGTCCTGGACGAGAATGGAAAAATTCTTGAGCAAAGGCACACGAGTATCAAACGGGTAATCTCTCCTGCCAAAGCCTTTATAATGAGCTCTATGCTGCGGAGTGTCGTGGAAGAGGGAACCGCTCGCTCCTTAAAGGATATGGGGATATCTTTTCCGGTTGGAGGAAAGACCGGTACAACCAATAACTTTAAAGACGCCTGGTTTGTGGGGTATACACCGAATATTCTCGCCTTGGTATGGGTGGGATTTGATGACGGCTCTTCCATCCATTCCTCCGGAGCCGGCGCCGCCTTGCCGATTTGGGCGGAACTTATGAGTATGTTGCCACAGTTTGTGTCAGGGAGTTGGTTTAAAATGTCTCCCGGAGTGGTGAAACGGACGGTCTGTTCCGAAAGCGGAGATCTGGCCGTAAAAAACAGATGCCCACATCCGGTAGAAGAATATTTTTTGGCTGATAATGTCCCCAAGGACTCTTGTCCGATTCATCGGTGGGTTCGGCTCCGACATTTTATGAAAGGGGTTAAAGGTTTTGTCAACCCGTTTTAAATTGTTGCTGATACTTTGTATTGGAGGGCTTGTATTCTGTGTCTTAGGCTGTGCTCAGGTTACTTCAACCACTTCCACGCAACCGAGCTGGAACCGGCATAAGCAGACCGGGGAGACCGGGAGTGCTCCTGTAAAGCCGAGCCCGCGTGCCGTTGCCTCTTTGCGATTAACCGATCAGGGGCGACTGTTTTTGGAAAGCGGCAATCCGGACCATGCAATAAGGATGTATGAAAAAGCCCTTAATCTTGATCCGGCAAACGGACCGAACTACTATTACCTGTCTGAGGCCTGGCTCGTGAAAGGAAATATTGCACAGGCCGCCGAATTCAACCGGCTGGCTGCAATCTATCTTGAGGATGACGACAAATGGATGGATCGCGTAATGCAACAGAGGGAGAGGATAAAAAAAACAAAGCATAAAATATGGT
>MAXL01000024.1 GCA_001751005.1 Desulfobacterales bacterium S5133MH16 | reverse complement strand
TCTTGATTCTTTCCAAAAGTTCAATACCGTCCATGGAAGGCATTTTCATATCGGTGAGAACCAGGTCTACATCGGTATTTTTCAGTATTTCAAGGGCCTCAGGTCCACTGTTGGCGGTAAAGGTCTCAAAACCTTCTTCTTCGAGAACCGCACCTAATACAAGCGGATAATTTTTTTCATCATCTACGATCAGGACCGTCTCCATGACTATACTCCCTGCTCTACGGGTATTCTTACGGTCACTCTGGCACCGGACACCGATCTGTTGCTAATCTGGACGATTCCGCCGTGAGATTCGATAATATTTTTTACAATACCAAGTCCCAGTCCGGTCCCTTTTGACTTGGTCGTAAAAAAGGGATCCCATATCTTTTCCAAAATATCTTCTGCTATACCTTCCCCCTGATCTTCAAAAAATATTTCCACAGCATTACCATTGGAACAGATTCGCACATTAATTTTACCGCCTTGTGGCATTGCCTGCATGGCATTGATCAAAATATTAAGGAATGCCTGATACAACATGTCAGGATCGGCGGTTATTTCCGGAAGGTTATTATCATATTGTTTATCAATAGCATATCCTTCCTCTTTAATCTGTGATGCCAGAAAGGTTATGTTTTTTTCTATAATATCTTCAATTTTACACGATGCCAAATTTGGAGTTCTGGGTTTCGCAAAATTCAAAAAATCTGTTATGATATTATTTAATCGGGAAGATTCTTCAATGATTATGTTTGGGATAGGATTTGAAGGATCGTAGTCTGACATCTTTTTCTTTAAAAGTTCGGAGGAACTCATTATAATACCCAACGGATTGCGAATTTCATGAGAAATTCCCGCCACCATTTCACCCAGGGAAGACAAATGTTCTGAGCGGCTTAACTGTTCTTTAAGCCGTATCCTTTCCAACGCGCGCTTTTCAATTATAGCTTCGCCTCTCTTGACCACAAACAAAAGCACTAAAAAAAGGGTGCCCATAACCACTGTGCACGTAGTAATAATTCTTATCTGAATACTGAAAATCGCTTTATAATCTTCCGTTAAGTCCTGTACTATTTCAACAACACCGAGTACCGGACCGGAGATGCGTGAAAGCGGCTGCTCTGCGCGTAGCGGTGCAAAAGTAATTAATTTGCTGCGTTGCGAAAATCCTAATAATATCTCGAACCAATTGCCCCTTTGAAAAAGTTTTGAAGTCGACTTGCCTGAAAGGGCATCCCGATAGCCTTTACCTCCGGCATCTTCCTTGCCGATTACCGATGTGTCGAAGCTGTAAGAAATTGTATTATTTATATCGTAGATGTTTACCATATCGATCTTGAAGCTGTGAAGCGTGCTTCTGACCACTTTGTCCATACGTTCAAACTGTTCTTTGTTACTGAGCTGAATCTTGCCAAATTTCATTGCAACAGGAATTATGAACTGTAAAAAGACTTGATGGTTCAAATTTTCTATCAGAAGGTGAGCGTATTCTTCACTTTTTTTCTGCTGCATGGTTCTTGCCAGGTGCGTGTTGAGTAAAGAGAGGAGCAATGTTCCAATAAATATTACCGTAAGGCTTGTAAAGGTAAAGTATTTGACCAGCCTAAACGGCTTGACTTTTTCTTCTGATGAATGGGTATCCATAGATAAGAGTAATTTTATGGAACATGCTCATTAAAGTCAAGGTAATGCTTATTTCCATTGATACCACAACAAAGCAACCATCAGTATAGGGGACCTAAACATTTGTTTTGATAGAATTGTTGTATTATATATATTTTGAGCTTTTCATATCATACTATATATAGTAATTTTATAAAGTATACCACAATATAAGCTAATTAATTTAAATTTGTCTATAATTATATATAAAAGTTCTTGAACTTAGTCATAATTTAAGGTAATATTATTTTGAAATTCAGATTTATTAATAAATTTTACCTGTTGTCGATATTAAAAATTTACTTATTATGATTTATTTTGTATAAGGACTATTGAATGAAAGGAAATTCTGTAAAGAAAATTAGAGAGTCTTTACTGATGAGCAAGACCGAACTTGCCAGAAAGGCAAACGTATCACCCATTACCATTGCACGCATAGAAAAAGGCATGCCTTGCCGCCTGGAAACTCAACGAAAAATTATTTTGGCCCTTGGTTTCGGGCTCTCTGATAAAAACAAAATATTCGGCGATTAATAATATCATGATTTTTGGAAAAAAAACTCATCTTATCGGCCTTGATATCGGTTCCAGAACTATAAAGATTGCTGAAGTAGTTGATAAAAAAACAAGCCAGGTCTTTAAAAGTTTCCACACCATTAATATTGAACCGGGGATAATCGAAGAAGGTACTGTTAAAGATCCTGAAACGGTTTCTAAATCTATCCGTGAACTTTTCAAGGAAGCCAAACTCAAAGAAAAGAATGTTGCTATCTCTATCGGAGGGTACTCGGTAATTGTCAAAAAGATCAATGTTCAGAACATGACGGAAGATGAGCTTCAGGAAACAATCCATTTTGAAGCGGAACAGTATATCCCGTTTGATATAAGCGATGTTAACCTAGATTTTCAAATATTAGGGGAAAGCGAACATAACCCAAATCAGATGAGTGTTCTTCTGGTTGCAGCCAAAAAGGAAATGATTAACGAATATATCAATCTGGTCCAGATGACCGGGCTTAATGTCTGTATAATAGATGTTGATGCGTTTGCCCTCCAAAATATCTTTGAATTTAGTTATGACTCAGGAGATGAAAATATTGCCCTTATTGATATTGGAGCTGGCAAGACATCTTTGAATATCCTGAAAGATAATTCTTCTGTATTTATGCGTGATGTTTCGCTTGGATGCGGACAAATAAACGAAAAAATCGCTTCCCTTGTGGAGTGTTCTTTAGCGGAAGCCGAAGAGATTAAACACGGCGGACAATCAGACATAATTTCCCCTGAAGATCTGAGCGGCATTATTTCATCAGTGGTAACCGACTGGTGCACTGAAATAAAACGCGCTCTTGATTTCTTTTACTCTACATTCCCTGAGGATCAAATAACAAAGATTATTCTTAGCGGCGGTGGCGCCAACATTAAGGAGTTTCGCCAGCTTCTGGCTGTGGAAACATCAACCGACGTCGCAATTATAAATCCTTTTCAAAACTTTACCATCGACAGTGACCGTTTTGATCCTTCTTATCTTGAGCAGATAGCTCCCCAGGCTGCGATATGTATGGGTCTTGCAATAAGAAAAATTGGTGACAAATGATACGAATCAATCTGCTACCTTATCGAGCAGCACGTAAAAAAGAGAACATTCGCAAACAGATCAGTATATTTTTCTTTTCTTTTTTAGTTGTTGTCGCCATCTTGCTTTTCTATAATATGAGCTTGCAAAAAAGAATCGATGTTTTAAATACAAAAATAGCAGAAAATAAAAAAATGTTGGCCAAATTTGAAA
This sequence comes from Desulfobacterales bacterium S5133MH16, assembly GCA_001751005.1. Lineage (GTDB taxonomy): Bacteria > Desulfobacterota > Desulfobacteria > Desulfobacterales > UBA11574 > S5133MH16. The sequence goes on along the minus strand of MAXL01000024.1, from coordinate 3,241 downwards.
AACAGGCAAAAGAAGTTGATAGAATAAAAAATGCCTTTAACAATCTAGAGAAGAAGACAAAAGTTATTAAGAATCTTGAAACAAAACGTAAAGATGCCGTCTGTCTGCTGGACAACATGACAAAGGTGGTTGCTGAGCACACGTCAATTTCCGGATCAGACCCATTGTCAGACAAGGATAACACACCGGTTAAGCGATTATGGTTCACTAATTTTGAAGCAAAAGGAAACAATATCGGCATCAATGGGATTGCCATGGATAATAAAACGGTAGCCGATTTTATGACCCGTTTAGAAAATTCAAAACTTTATAAAAATGTAAACCTGAGAACCCTTAAACAACAAAAAATAACGAAGTTAAATCTAAAAAGCTTTGACATTACTTGCACTAAAATTTCTTTGAATAAATCGGAAAGTAAAAAATAAAAATTGCTCCGGACAGAGCAAAAAAACAATGAAAAAGATTGAAATTTCCAAATTTATAGCGTTTTTTCTAGAAAAAATCGATAAAATCGGAAAGCTTTCAAAACTTTACAGAGTTTTGATATGTTTTGGTATTTTGTTGATGCTTTTTGGGCCCTTTTTCTATTTTTCTTATCAGCCTAAAGTTGACAAAATTGACGAATTAAAAACAGAACAAGAAACTCTGGAAACAAGAGTTGCCAGGGCAAAAGCAAAGGCGAGACAGCTTAAACATTTTCAGGACAAGCTGGAAAAGGCAGAAACGGAATTTAAAATGGCCGTGAAAAAACTTCCCGAAAAAAAAGAAATACCTTCTCTGCTGTCAAGCATTTCTCGATCCGGTCGGGATGCCGGCCTGGAATTTTTGTTATTTGAGCCCAGAGATGAACGCACCAAAGAATTTTATGCTGAAATTCCTGTATCCATAATAGTTACGGGTAACTACCAAAAAACCGCCCTTTTTTTCGACAAGGTTGCACGGTTACATCGGATCGTCAATATTGACGATATTAAAATGATCGCAGCAAAGGGAAGCGGTGACCTTAGAACATCATGCACTGCTGTGACTTATAGGTTTGTGGAAACGAAACCCGAAAAGGCCTCGAAAAAAAGAAAATAAAAAGCAGCCATAGATCATGGATAAAATAATTGTCATAATGCGCAATTTCATCTGTCTTATCTGTTTCTTTTTTCTCCTGATAGGTTGTGATAAAAAAGCTGAGCCGCCCCCAAAAGCCAAAAAGATTACCCAAAAAATCATTATTGCCAAAAAGGAGGCGTCAAAACCTCTACAGCCCAAAAAGACTGACATCCCAAAACCTGTACCAATACAAGAAACCGCTAAGCCCATACACAAAGTTGTACCTGACGTTTCAACGGGAAAGGTCGATGTGGCAAAAGAAAAACGGGTTGCTTCAGTATCCACGATAACTGAAAAAATTGAACCACCGAAAATAACCGACCTATACAACCCCGAAGGAAAACTTGATCCGTTTGCACCATTGATCAAAGAAAAACCTGTGAACCTACCGGTTAAGAATAGAAAAGCAGTTCGGCGTAAGCTACTCACCCCCCTTGAAAAACTCGATTTAAGCCAGCTTAAACTTGTTGCAATATTACGCGCTCAAAGCGGGAACAGGGCACTGGTTGAAGAGGATTCGGGAAAGGGGTACGTAATAAAGAAAGGTACGTATATCGGGACACACTCTGGAAAGGTAGCAAAAATATTATCGGACAGGATTATTGTTGAAGAAGAAGTAGAAGATATTTACGGCAAAATTTCTGTCCGTAAAAAAGAAATAAAATTAAAACCTCCTGGAGAAGAATAACATGAACGGTAACGTCAAGAAATTGTCAAGGATTGGAGCTATTATCTTCTTTTTGGGAATGTTGATGACCGTTTTGTCTGGCTGTGCTTCAAACACCATGGCAGTTAAAGAGACAAAAAAGGATGCCGGACAATCCTTTGAGCCCAAGCGTATCACCGATATAAGTCTAAGCGAGGACTCACGATCGTCTGTAATATGGATTAGAGGGAACCGGCTGCTTACCTATACTTCGGTCAAACAACCTTTCCCTCCGGGCGTTTTACTTTATTTTCCTGAAACTGATCTGGGCGATATCAATACTGACTATGTGCCGGACAGTGACATTGTGAGTTCAATCAAAGCTTCTGAATTAACAACCCAGGAACATACATCCCGAGTTGAAATCTTATTAAAAAAAGACGCTTCCTATGAAGTAGCCAGAGAAGATACGGGCCTTGAAATATCATTCAAAAAGGAATCTGGAGTTTCAGTTTCTACCGATACAAAATTAGAGAAAAAAGAAAAATCGGGCGATGAATCGAAAAATGCCAAGGAACAGCCGGCCTCATCCGAGCAGGAAAAATTAGTTGCAAACACCACAGCCAATAAAACGGCTGGGCCTCAAATTAAAAAAGACACCCTTGCCTGGATCAACCGGATAGATTTTTCAGGTGAAGAAGGCGGCAAATCCACAATTATTATCGGGACCACAATACCAATCAAATACCACTTAAAAAAGATCCATGATAAAAAGCTCCTGCTCAATCTTTATAACACAAGGCTTCCGGAATATCGTCAGCGCCCGTTGGTTACCACACGGTTTCAAGGCGCTGTTGATCGTATAACACCGCTTCAGACACCCGACATGAAAGACACCTCTCTGGTTACCATTGAATTACGAGAATCCGTACCCTATTTTGTGGAACAAACAGATGATCTTCTGTTGCTCCATTTTGAAGCTTCTTCAATATCTCCCAAGCCCCTTGATAAAGCCAAACTTCCATTATGGAAAAAAGTTATGACACAGCCGGCTACCGATACGGGAGCAAAACAAGAAAAAGCCGGTGATGAAATGACTCATGTTGGAGTTCCTCAAGCAACATACCCAAAACCCCACGGTTCTGGATCAACCCGGTCAGTAGCAGAAGAAGCCGCTTTGGGTGCTGCCTATGATATTGAGCGCCAAAAAACCACTGATACAATTACTGGTATAAGAAGATCCCTGGATTTCTATCGGACGGAGACGGAAAAGAAATATGTTGGGGAAAAGATCGCGGTCGATTTTTTTAGAACCAATATTAAAAACGTATTTCGTATTATGCGGGAGATAAGCGGGGAAAATTTTGCCATCGACAAGGATGTAAGCGGTGAGGTTACGTTGAGCCTTGAAAAACCCGTACCATGGGATCAGGTTTTTGCTCTGGTCCTGAAGATGAACAAGCTTGGTTTGGTATATGAAGAAGGCATCATACG
>MAXL01000023.1 GCA_001751005.1 Desulfobacterales bacterium S5133MH16 | reverse complement strand
TTGAAGCATACGACGGTATTGTAACAATAATGTCTCCTCGTAAAATATATGATCACAAAGGAGGGCCGTCTATCTTAAATGGAATTGAGATATTAAGAGATTGGGGATATGCTATGTGATGTGGGAAATATTAGGAGTAGAAGTTTAGATTTTTCGGGACTAAATAAAACTTGACCCAATGAATTTCTTCAGATATGGTTAACCTGTTGACTTTATTAAGTAATAATAATTTTTAAGCCTCATTTTAAGCTTAGCTAACAATAGTTGCATCTGTATACAAATTTGTCATTTACATATCTTATTTGGAACGTGTTTAGGTTTTGATTATGTGTGGTTTAGCCGGATGTTTTGGAACACAGGATTTAAATTTAATTGACCGGATGCTGGATGCCATGACGCACAGGGGCCCGGACGACCGCGGGATCCATATTCACCCTGCTGGCGTTTTCGGCCATACCAGGCTATCGATTGTCGACGTGGCGGGAGGCCACCAGCCAATCCTGGCGGATGGCTGTAAAGCCGGAATCATTTGTAACGGAGAAATCTATAATTTCCGCCGGATCAGAAAAAAGCTAACTCCTAAGTACACTTTCAAAACCAAATCGGATTCCGAAGTTGTGCTTCATCTTTACCGAGAAAAGGGACCCGAAAGCGTTAAAGAGCTGGACGGGATGTTCGCCTTTGCCCTATTTGATGGTGACAACTATATGTTAGCTCGCGATCCGATTGGGATTAAGCCGCTCTATTACGGATATGTGGATAACAAACTTTACTTCGCTTCCGAATTGGGCGCCATGTCTTTAGCCGGGGTCGAGACGGCGTACGAGTTTCCTCCAGGCCATTATTTCACCCCGGATGAAGGCTTCGTTGAATATTACCGAGTGCCGGAGGTTCAAGATGAAGTTCTGACCGACGTGGAAGAAACCTGCCGTCTGATTCGCACAACCTTCACCCAGGCAGTCAAAAAGCGGTTTCTTGCCGATAAACAAATTCACGTCGGTTCATTCTGCAGCGGTGGCCTGGACAGCAGTCTTATCGCCGCCATCGCCGCTGAAGAAATTCCCAATCTGCATACCTTTGCAGTGGGAATGCGGGATGAGAACGGAACGGTTAGCGACGACCTCAAAGCCGCCCGTATCGTCGCCGATCACATCGGCTCCAACCACCATGAACTTATTTTTACCGAAGGGGAATATTATGAAGCCCTGCCGAGGGTAATTAAAAAGCTGGAAAGCTACGATCCATCACTGGTGCGCTGTGCGGTGCCCTGCTACTTCACCTGTAAATTGGCCGCCGATTATGCAACGGTAGTTTTAACCGGTGAAGGCGCTGATGAGATCTTTGCCGGCTACCACTACATCAAACGTTTACCGAAATATGCGATAAATCAGGAGGTCCGACGGAACTTATGCAGCCTTCACAATATTAATCTTCAGCGCGCCGACCGTATCGGTATGTACTTCAGCCTGGAGCTGCGAGTTCCTTTTTTGGATGTTGCCATGATTGATCTGGCTATGAAAATAGCCCCTAGCCTGAAAATACGCGAGCAAAGCGGAAATCGCATCGAGAAATGGATTCTCCGCAAGGCCTTTGAAGACACAGGGTATCTTCCCGATGAAATCTTATGGCGTTACAAGGTTCAATACACCCAGGGAGCAGGCTGTGAAAGTCTGGGACAGCGACTGGCAGAGCAAGAAATAAGCCATGATGAATATCAGCGTATTAAAGACGAGAATCCGGGAGCGGTAATAAACAGTCGCGAAGCTGCCTATTACTACAAGATATTCCGTCAGTTTCATCCGCAAGATTCTATTCTGGATTCAATCGGTATTTGGCGGGGATTCGATTTTGACGAAGAGCGACAGCAGATGCAGGGAACCGTTTAAAAACACCGATGGCCCACAGGGCTTCGTCGGAAAGCCCGGCATACTTGTCGCCGGCAAACAGCGGCCGGCCCTCTTTCCAGATGCTGGCATGGGTGTGCATATAGGTGTTCGCCAATGCTGAAACAAGTTTCACAAACTTCTCAACAAAGCAAAAACTGCGAGCATATTTTGGAATAGATTTTTACCCTCCAATTGCCCCCCCCGTTTATCATAAACGATGCATCCTTATCTCTATGCCCTGAAAACTGTGCACAGTGCACATTTTTCTGTGCATTTTTGTTCCCTGTCTTACCCATAACATTCCACATCCATTCAATATAGTTGTATAATTCCCTGTGAAATCAGGGCTTAGCGCATTTCAGAGAATAAAAACCAAAAATGCGGCATCTGGTATGAAAATTGCGTTGGAGTTTTTTTCAACATCAGGATATTCTGCTATGGACAACAGAAAAAAATTCATTGAGCGCAGGAAGCATCCTCGATTCAAAGTTAAGCGCGGTGCAGTTGCTGCAATGATCAAAACATCGTCTGTAAAGGACGAACAGGCTGAGGATATGCGCATGAATGAGGGTTCCACTGCTACTGCGCCTAAAAATATCCAAATGGGTCAAATCATTAACATCAGCAAAGGTGGGCTTGCTTTTCGTTATATTGATGGCGAAGACGAATACAACAAATTGTTTGATTTGGATATATTATTTGTTCAAGATAGTTTTTATTTGAAGAAAGTACCTGCTAATACTGTTTGGGTTTCCCATGCAGTCAGCAAGCCCTCATCAAGTCTCTTAAAAAGTAAGCAACGGGGTTTGCAGTTTGAGGAATTGACCCCACACCAGATATCCCAGTTCGATTTTTTTCTCCAGAACTACACCCACAAGTGAAAATTTAGGATTTTAGTTCAAAAATTAATTGTTGAATTTGGAGCTATTAGAGTATATAGCAAGCATTATAGACCTTTCCAGGGTTTAACGGACACGCAACATATTGATTTTTATGGTCAAAATCCCTTGCCGGCACCACAACAAGTAAAGAATCCTAACCCAAAGGGTTAGAATCTGATTTCACCCCGGAAGGGTGTCGTCTACTTGAAGCAAACTCAAACTGCTAACCAAAGGAATTTTTAATGGCCCACAAACCAAGCTATGAAGATTTGGAACAACAGCTTAAAGAATCAGATAATAAATACCGAAATCTTCTCAATACCTCTCTTGTGGGGATTTATCAGAGCAGTATCAAAGGCGATATCATCTATGTAAACGAAGCGTTGGCAACGATCTTTGGATTTGAGTCTCTGGAAGAGATGCTGTTAGAAAACGTCATTGTTCGATATAAGCACGCCGAGGACAGGGAGGTTTTGATACAATCTCTGAAGGAATCGGGCAGCCTTAAGGATTTCGAACTTGAAGCGCTAACAAAATCCGGTGAAACAAAAAGTATACTTTTAAGTGCGGTTCTTGAAGGAGATACCATCTCCGGAATGATTATGGATATCACCGATCGCAAAAAAGC
>MAXL01000022.1 GCA_001751005.1 Desulfobacterales bacterium S5133MH16 | reverse complement strand
GAGCTTGTAAAAAGGCTTGATTATCCTAAGGCTTCTCTTGTGATAACTCACAAAGCCGAAGATGAAGGGCAAGATTATTTGATGCGGATAGAAGAATTCGTAAAACTAATAGATGTTGACCTTAAAATAATCTCGGACAGGATAGGCTTTAAAAGAGGTTTTGACGAAAATGGCAGAAAAATCTTTACATTATGGGATGTTTATCAACATGCGGATCTTATAACTTATCCGTCAGTATATGAAGGTTACGGCAATGCATTTGTCGAATCAATCTATTTCAGAAAACCTGTAGTGATTAACAGGTATTCAATTTTTGTGGCTGATATTGAACCAAAAGGTTTTGATCTTATATCTTTTGACAGCTATATAACGAATAATACTATAATTGAAATTAAAGAACTTTTAAATGACAGGCAACGATTGTTTCAAATGGCTGAAAAGAACTATATGCTTGGATGGCGCTATCTTTCATATGAAATGCTGGAAGAAAAGATAGAACAATTGTTGATTAATCATTATGGTTCATGACAAATTCCTAAATCCCCATCTTAAAAAGATTTCACAGCCTCTTTTTTTGTATCAAAAACTTCTATTATCCTGTGCATTCTTACCAGATCGAATAGTGTGCGAATCGATTCCTGCACTCCACACAGCTTTAAAGTGCCGCCTAAACCGTTCAATTGCCTGAGGCAAGAAAGCAGAACACCGCATCCGGAACTGTCTATAAATTTTACCTTACTCATTTCAAACAATATTTTTTTATTCTTTTCAATTACTGGAGCAATAGCTGTCTTGAACTCTTCTGTGTTGCTGGCATCCAGAACATCTGTCGGCAGATTTACAACTGTAATGTCTCCTATCTTTTCTGTAGCAAATTCCATAATATCAATATCCTCTAGAAAGATTAATCTTCAAGCAGGTACAATTTTTACCATTATCGTCACGAGAATACTCAACCTCATCAACGGTATGAGCAATTATGTAAAGGCCGAATCCACCGTCCTGCGATCCGTCAAATATCGGCGGCGTGACAGACTTTGAATCGAATTCTTTACCCCAATCATAAAACAAAAGAGCAATTTTTTCTTTTGATGCCTTTGCCTTTAGTTGTATTTTGTTATCACTGCGTTTATTATAACCATGTTTAATTATATTTGATGTAACTTCGGTAACAGCCAATTCAAGCAGGCTTATACGTTTACTATCAAGCAGAAAATCGGGAACACTTGCACAAAACTTTCGGACAAAGGCTCTAACATTTTTAAGCTCTTTCAGATCGCTATTGATCTCGAGTTGAGATTCATAAGATAGAGCATGGTCTGATGATTCTTTCTCTATCTTAACTATTACGCATGTAATATCATCATGAAAAGTTTCGGATTCTGAAAATGCAACAATATCTTCCCGAATATTACTTATAATTTTTTCCGGTTCAATTCTTGCGTTTCTATTAACTAAATCAACCAAACGTTTTTCTCCATATAAATTATTATCCCGATTTTTTGTTTCTGTTAATCCGTCTGAGTAAAAAACAAAAAGATCTCCAGGATTGAAAGGAACGGAAATCTGGCTGAAGGTTTCCTGCCCCGGAAAACCCAGGGGCATGTTGTCTCCCTGAAGCAAATTGTATGTATTCAAAGAATCCTGAAAGTGTATAGTGCGCATATGTCCGCAATCAACATAAGTGACTAAATATTTTTCAAGATCGAACCGAGCATAACATAAAGTAACAAATGTCTCCAAATCATTTAGATGATCAATCATGCCGGAATGAACCGACGAAACAATTTTTTCAGGCTCGGGAAATTTTTCTTTATCAGTCAAACCGAGTTCATTCAAAACACGCAAAAAATGACTTTTTACACCTGCTCCCAGAAGAGCGGCAGGAATTCCTTTGCCCATAACATCTCCAACCACAAGGTCAAAGCATTTATTACCGACTTTAAAAAAATCGTAAAAATCACCATCAACCTGCTGTGAAGGAATCGTCAACTGGGCAACTTTTATTCTGTCAATATCTCTTGGCGGTTGTCCCAGCAGAAGTGCTTTCTGGATTTTGGAAGCAATGTAGATTTCGTGCTTACGAGCTTTTTTTAGAGATAAATGTGTTCTGACTCTTGCTTTTACTTCTGCAGCATGAAAAGGCTTTGTGATATAGTCCACTGCGCCCACTTCAAATCCCCGAGTTTTATGCTCAGTCTCGCTCATCGCGGTGATAAAAATCACAGGAATATCTTTTGTTTGCGATGTAGATTTCAGACGGGTACATACGTCATACCCATTCATCCCCGGCATCATAATATCCAACAGAATCAAATCGGGAAGATATCTTTCTGCATAATCAAGTGCTTTGGGGCCATTTTTGGCAACACTCAATCGATAATCATTTTTTAATGTGTTTACAAGTAAATCAATATTCGTAGGATTGTCATCAACAATTAAAACTGACGGCTTAGCTTCTTTCACTGCTCTCACCTTTGATTTTAAATGAACTGCTCAATAACAAGTTTCGGAAAATTCAACCCAATAACTCACGAAAATCTATGTAATCTGCGTAATCTGTGGATTAAAATGACAGAGCGAAGCGATACCACAAATTTTCAATTTTCAATTTTCAATATTTTGTTAATGGTCCCCAGTGCTTCATCGTAGTCATAGTTGTTTATCCGGCTTTCAAGTTCCTGTAAAGCTGAACTTTCAGTATGTTCCCTGACTTTTTCTATTTGCCTTCTAATTGCCTCAGGATCCGCCATCTTGAGAGCATCTGCAAGCTGTCTTAACTCTTTCTTAAACTGAGGCTTATCCAGGCTGTCACTACCGACACGCAAAGCCTCGGATTCACGAGTATCAGCAATCGTCTGCAACGACCGCAATACCTTATCCAAAGATATATCAAGTCCGTCAATTAATGAAAGGGCAGGGGGATTGACTGCCGCTTCCTTGCTCGCCATTTCCAAATCCATTGCCGCTTTATACAACTCATCTGCTCCGATACTACCGGCGCTGCCTTTCAGACTGTGAACAAGTTGCGCAAGTGATTCCCAGTCCTTTTTGTCAAAAGCGTCTCTTATTTTATT
>MAXL01000021.1 GCA_001751005.1 Desulfobacterales bacterium S5133MH16 | reverse complement strand
TTTGCCGCAACATCGGCCTCAAATTGCTGGCTTTCCAGAGTATAGAGCAAAATACCTTTTTTGATCCGCGAGCCCTCTTCAAAATGGATACCTTCCAGAAAGCCCTCTATCCTCGCCCGTATGGCAATATCTTTAAGACCATGGGTTTGACCGACAAATTCCTGATAGATGGGGACTTCTTGCGCGGCCGTAACGACTACCGTTATATCGGGTGGTTGTGGTTGCTTTTGTTGATCTTCCTTTTGACTGCACGCAAAAAACAGTAAAAGAAAAATGCATAGTACATTTAGTGTAATAGTTTTCATTTTTTTCTCTTTACATTGATGAAAGGTTACACCTGAATCCTGCATGAAAATTAATGATAATCTTTAGGTTGCTTATTTAAACCGGGTTTATACAAAATCATGTAATGATACGTTTTACCCAAATGGCATATGGGATGATGCCTTTGAATTTCACCGGCGCACCCACGGAAAGGCCTCCTACCGAACCTTCGAAGTGCAACAGCCAGCGGATCTTTTTCACATAAGTTTTCTTGTAAATATCCTCCCGTCTATCGTATAGTTGAAAGATTTCACCGTCTTAGGGCGGCCGGACCGGGTCCCGAATCCTTCGGGTTCTCGAAAGCAATCCCTCCGATCATAATATATTTATTTTAAAAAATAGTTTACTGTTTCGAAATGGGGCTCATTGCCGCCTAATACCCCCCTTTCAAAATTCTCTCTTTGGATTTCTTATACTCTTTTTCAGTAATTATACCATCTTTGTATGCTTTATCGAGATCAATTAATTCTTGACCTATTGTCGACTGTCGGGCGTTGACATCGGCGCCCCCGCCACCACATCCGATAAAGCCGACTCCGGAAAATAGAAGGATGATTACTACACAAATTCTCATAAACTTCATTTTAAAATCTCCTTTCCTTTATTTTAAAGTGTTTGCCAATCAAATCTGGTTTATGAAAATGGGGCCGGATAACCATCTTACCTGCCCCATCTTCATACCTGTATGGTCATTAATAACCGGATTGTTTATTTAACCGGCGTTAATGTAACCCTTCGGTTTTTGGCACGGCCTTCCTTGGTGTCGTTGCTTACGGCCGGCATGGTCAACCCAAAACCCTTGGTCGTAAGCCGTTCCGCTTCAACGCCTTTGTCCACAAAATATTTCATGATGGCTTTGGCACGTCTTTCAGAAAGATTCATATTGTAAGCGGCAGGACCAATATTATCCGTATGACCATCAATCTCAACCTTGAGCTCCGGGTTCTTTTTCAGTATGGAGACCGCCTCATCAAGCATGGGAAAGGCTTCGGACTTAATTTCAGCACTGTCAAAGCCATACATCACCACCGCTGCGTAGGTCCAGCAACCCCTTGCATCCACAGTGGCGCCTTTAGGCGTATTCGGGCATTGATCCTTATCGTCCGTCACGCCGTCCCCGTCACTGTCCATCGGTTTTGCAACCGGCTTGGGAGCAGGTTTGACAATCTCGGCTAAAAATACGTTCTTCACAAAATCTCCCATGTCACCGCTATCTTTAAATCCGTCTGCACGCAGTGAAGCTCCACAATCACCGGCTGCAGCAACCTGTTTCATAAGCGTTTCGCCTTCAGGATCATCTCCTACCAGCACCGTGTATATGCAAAGCCGGTCACCGAACTTAGCTTTCATGTTTTTCGCAGCCGTTATCGGCGTAGCGTCCATATCCTCTCCATCACTAACGATAATTACCGCTATTGGACCTTCACTTTTCTTCAAGTCACCACCGGCAGCGTTGATGGCTGCTCCCAGGGGACTCGTTCCGATGGCCCGTTGTGCAGCGTTCAAAGCCCCTTGAAATCCTTTGCTTGAATATTCCGTGGGCCCGTATAAAAGCGCTGTGGGCTTGCCGAACCCACTGGTCCCAAAAGTCCTGAGTGCGCAATTGAACTTCATTTCCGGAAGAGTCTGATTCATGGCGCTCAAAAAATCCTTGGCAATGATTAACCGTTTTTGCCCATTATATTTCTCAGACATTGATGAAGATTTATCAAGAATCACCATAAAGTTGTCCACCTTGGGTTCATATTGATCAACTTTCAATGTGTCTGGGCTGAAAAGGGGCTGGGTTGTCTGCACTTGCGGAGCCGCACAACTGAACAGCAGGGTGCTGATCATTACCAAAAACACTGCTCTCAAATAATACTTTGTCATAATGTTACCTCCTTGTTTGCTTTTGTTTTACTTATGTTTTTATAATTTAAAGAAATGCAAGCTTGACAGTCTTGTAAAAAGTCAGATTTTGATGGCAAAGTAAAAAGCTTCAAATTCAAGGCGCGCAAATTCCGAGGAATGAGACGTACTTATAGTACGTCGCAGTGACGAAGAATGCAGCGCAACGCAGAAATTGGACTTTTTACGAAGCCATCAAGCTTGTTTGTGCCTGTCATTCCTTATGCTCATACATATGCACGTCGCGCTGGGGGAACGGAATGCTGATGCCTTGAGCATCGAAACTTTTCTTGATATTCTCGGTGGTGTCAAAATAGACATCCCAGTAGTGTTCCAACTTCACCCAGGGACGAACCACAAAATTCACACTGCTGTCTGCCAATTCCACAACAGCAATATTCGGGGCAGGATCTTTAAGGATGCGTTCGTCCTTTGCCAGGACATCCGCCATTATCTTCTTTGCTTTATCGATATCATCTCCATACCCAATGCCCATTACCAGATCAACTCGCCGGGTCCCTTTGACCGACCAGTTCGTGATGTTATCTGCTGTCAAACTGGCGTTGGGTATAATCACCGTCTTGTTGTCCGGGGTCTGTAGCTGGGTGGTAAAGATCTGAATCACTTCAACAGTGCCGGCAACCCCTGCACCTTCAATATAATCACCGACCTTGAACGGACGAAAAATGATCATCAGAAAGCCGGCGGCGAAATTTGCCAAAGATCCTTGCAAAGCAAGACCGATAGCCAGGCCTGCCGCACCAATCACCGCGATAAATGAGGTTGTTTGGATTCCCAGTTGCCCGAGAGCCGCCAGAACCACAAACACCAATAAAGCGATGTAAGTCATATTTGCAGCAAAAGATACGATGGTGGGATCAACCTGCCTTTTGTTCATAACGTTTTCTGCTAACTTTGTCAAACCCTTGGCGATCCAGCGCCCCACGATAAAAACGACAATAGCGGCAATGACTTTAAGCCCGTAAATGGTTAACAATTCCAATACCTTTGAAATTAAATCCTCCATATTCAATCTCCTTTATTAGTAATTTATTGAAAAATAAATTAGATAATGCATCCTGAAAAATCAAGAGGAAATTACCTCTTAATTATGCGGTACCAATGGAACCAGAAATTAAAGGGGATAAATAAAAATGAAACGTGCTTCCTTTGCAAACTCGATAATTGTTCGATTTAGGCTAAAATTTTTGGGTTTATTAGTAAATTTAGACGGATGAAAACTTTTATCGGCTAAATACAAGAAGACAAAACAGATTCCAGTTGTCCAAGATATCCTCCGTAGAAATGATCAGCGCCGTCGATAATTTCAAAACGGGCATTGGGATTCCATGTGGGCAGTATTTTTTTTACAGCATCGGCCGGTGCAATGTCATCCCGGCTGCCGGTTATAACAAACTTTAAAACACTCATCGCGCCTATTTCGCGAAAATCCATAAACCCTACCGGAGGTGAAACCATCGCCATATTCTCAACGCAAATATCCTCTTGAACAACGGCATATGCGTTTACCCAGGCACCGAATGAATACCCGGCAAGATCTATTTTTTGTATGCCCAAATCCGCAAGAAATGAGAGGGCGGCCAAAACGTCCTTCTGTTCGCCTATGCCATTATCATATTGCCCCTGGCTTTTTCCTGCCCCTCTGAAATTAAATTTTAATGTTGAATATCCTTTTATATTATAGACATGTACGATGGTTTCAACCACCAGATTATACATATCTCCGCCGTAGAGCGGATGCGGATGGGTGACCACTACCCCCTTATTCTCGTCTCTTTTATTAAGCAGCCCTTCTATCTCGAAATCTTCTGATAAAAACTTTATTTTTTCGACCATTTCTGTCCCTCAAGACGAAAATCGGATTTTTCTGAAATCAAAATAATATAGCGAACATTTTGGATACAACATTAAAAAGCAGATGTCAAAATTCAAATTAATCAAGATCCTCGGCTAAAAAAAATGACCGTATAATCCGCTTGATTTTTCTTAAAAAAGATATTATGATTCAAACAATCAATAAAGGGCTGTTCTTAATTGGCGGACCGGTTTCGTTCTGAAGGAAAGATCTATTTGTCATAGCGGCAACCTGCAGTTTGGAACTATGAGAATTTTTTGAAAGGAGAATGTCACTATGGCTAATGGAATTGTAAAATGGTTTAATAGCAGTAAGGGCTATGGCTTCATTGAGCAGGAAGATGGTCCGGATGTATTTGTCCATCATTCAGGAATCAATGCAACCGGTTTCAAGACCCTTGATGAGGGTGACCGAGTTACCTTTGACATTGAGCAAGGTCAAAAAGGTCCTGCTGCAACAAATGTCACTGTGGTTTAGCCCACCATCTCTGAATTAAATAAGGGCATTTTCCGGAAAATGAGGAAATGCCCTTATTTTTTTAGCACAGGCCTCGTAACGTCTCGGAAATTCTACAACTTGTCGAAATAACAAGTCTTTTAATGGTAACCTGTCTATG
>MAXL01000020.1 GCA_001751005.1 Desulfobacterales bacterium S5133MH16 | reverse complement strand
CAGTAAAGGTTCGTTAAAGACCTCCTCTAATTGCTTTTTTCTTTGGATGGTAAATCTTTCAGTTGTGCGCATGTTGCCTCTCACTTTAATTTGAGGAAAATCACCTAATTATTTGGGTAAAGATTTCTAATTATCTTGCAAAGAAAAGGAAGGGAGATTGTAATTGGGGCTCTGCCCCAAGCCCCGAGATTTTTCAGGCATAGGGGTGCTCTGAATTGAAAAAAAAGGGGAAGCCCGAAGACTTCCCCCTGCGACAATTCGTCGCACCCACCCGATTATCCCTTAACCGGTTGCTTCCCAGCAGAGCCGGTCTCCGTTTCATCGGGCAAACTCAATCTGTTTTTAGAAGATTTCAGATGCGGCCAGCCTGACATGTTCGACATTGACGGTTTGTGATTGTTCGGCCGCAGCGGCGATCAGTGATCCTCGCGCCAAGTTATTGGCTTTCCGGAAAATACCACCGGAGCCCTGAAAGATAGCAGTGACAGCGGCCTCTTCAAAAGGATTGTTTTTCAGGCCGGCGATCTTAAGATGGTGGCGGAGATAATCTTCCATTTTTTCTCGAACGACAGAATCAAAGTGGCAACGAGCTACTATTCTTGAGGCCAAGGGGATAGCGGTTCGATGAAGAAGATTGTCAGCCAAACTGTTCTGGGCAACCAGAATAATTGGTAACCAGGGTTTTGAATCACCTTCAAATTGGGTGATCGTGTGCAATTCGGCAAAAACTTCAAGCCTGAGCAGAGAGGCTTCATCAATCACCAAAACCGGTTGTAGTTTTCGATTTTGAGCTAATTCGGAAATTTGTTTTCTGATCATTCTGGTAAGTGTTGCTCTTGATGAGGTCGCCGTATTAATCTCAAATTCGGCCAGAATTTGACGATATACTTCCAGAATTGATCCTGATGACGCAGTTATCCAAATAGTTTTGTAACGAGATGGATGCAGTTGCGCAACAATCCAGCGCAAGGCCGTCGATTTTCCGGCTCCGATCTCGCCGGTTACCAGGGCAATGGCTCCGAGCCTGACGGCATAATGGAAACGATCATTGGCAGCCTCGATTTCTGGAGTCTGCAGAATATTTTTGATTTCCAGGTTTGCGCTGAAAGGCTCTCGGCTGAAACCAAAGAAATTTCTATAGGCGGCATTCATTTATAATTTCCCTGTTTGGCAAAGTTAAGCTTGCCACTTTCAAGTGATCTTTTAGGTTCAATTTCTTGCCGGTCTCGCTTGACTCGGAAGTTTTCATTAAGATCCAGCGGCACCAGAAAACCATGGGCTGTGCCTTTGTGCATTATTTCAACCCGTTCAGGGCGATCCTCATGGTAAAGTAGCTGGAGTTGTTCTCCTATAAATTTAGTTGGAACTTCGTAAATACGACTATCAATCGATACCGTACGATCTTTAGTAACCCTCCTTCTGACCTCTTTACGGAAATGGTCTTCGAGATCGACCGGGGCAGTTCGAGTCAGTTCGATATGACGGGCGAATCTGTCAATAGGAGTTTCACTGGTCGCTGAGTGAATTTTGTTATGGTACTTTTCCCGAATCCACTTCGCGAAAATGCGATTAATATCGTCAAGTGTTAAATTGTCGGGACAGGTAGTCAAAAAACGACTTCGTACTGATCTGAAGAAACGCTCGATCTTACCCCTTCCCTGAGGTGTGTAAGGTGGTGTATGGATTAGGGCAATTCCTAAAGATGCGCAGATACGCTCCAGATGTTTTGTTCTGAAAGCGGATCCGTTATCAACATACAGTCTTCTCGGCTGCCCCCGAGTCAAAAGTGCTTTGCGAAAAGCATCAAGCCAGGAGACCAGACGTTCGTTAAGATAAAATTCAGCCTGGGGCAATAACCGGGAGTGGTCGTCGATAAAAGCGATCAGGTAGCTCTTTCTCATTTTCCCATCAGCTTCCACCATGGGGCCATGCATAATATCGGACTGCCAGATATCGTTGGGATATTCAGCCTCAAATCGCCGCCGGTCAATTTTGCCTGCGGTCGCCCGGCTGACCCCTTCTTTTTGCAAAATACGGTAAACGGTTGCCGGGTAGAGAGTGATTCCGGGGGTGATAAGATCTTTTTTTCGGAGCTCTTCAATGAGGTCAACTGCCGGTAAGGATGGTTTTTCCTTTTTCATTTTGACGATTGCCAGAATCGTTTCATCATCGACTTTCCGGCTCCGGCCTTTGTCCGAACGTCCGGAGGGATAAAGAGAAGAGAATTGACCATCACTTTTCTGGTAACGTTTAACCCAGTTGCGAATCGTGCTGGCCGCAATTCTGGTGCGCATGGAACCGGGGATGCTCCAGCTTTGTTCACTTTTCTTTTTAATCAGTTTTTCGGCGTCTCCATATTCAAGACGTAGAGTGCCAACGAGATCACAAATAACCCCGAAACGGAACAGGGCGATCTCCTCTTTTTGCTTTTTGGTCATAAAAACCTCCTTGTCAGCGGTTGGAATCGAGTTTGCTGTACAGGAAGCTTATAATATCAACGCAAGAAGGATATAAGAGATACACTTCGGTAGGGTGGTCTTTTTTTGCCGACAGGCCAAATTAAAGAGAGTGGGAGACGGGAATCATTTTCCATCTTACCAGTATGTCAAACGGATCTGGAAAGACTTCCCAATTGAGCCCGATCATGATTTTGGCGTGACGACAAAATCGTCTCCACCATAACCGCTGCCGAGGCCTAGGCAAGTCTGACCGCCACTTTTGGGTGTTGATTCGGGAAATGATGGTTTGTCTGATGGCTTGGGCAGAAGAACGAAAACGGCTCCAATACGCTTTAGGCCGCAATCGGTGAACAGCTCCACAACATGGGCAACGAAGACGGCGGAGAAAAACCGCCTCGGCAAGATGATCAAAAAAGACGGGAACAAAACCATGCCACCAGAGACCGGCACCACAGCAGGGACAACGGGAAGGTTTGCACCAAAAAAAATCCCGGCCAAGCCGGGCTATTTCATTGACATCAACGTCAACAAATATTACCAAGAAGTCAACTCTTTATCGGGTGGTCGTACCCAATATGGAGGGAGCGGCGAGTCTCGTTACAGACTCGCCGCTCTACCTTAACAATTTAATTCAATTATAACTGAGACACTATCAAGTCATTGTGAGAATATACTACCTCTCTTTGGTAATTTAAATCAAGAACCAACAGTTGCTGCGAAGATCAGTTTGGCCTGCTCAATTGAAACAAT
>MAXL01000019.1 GCA_001751005.1 Desulfobacterales bacterium S5133MH16 | reverse complement strand
CCACGGATTAGCTTTATGTTGTTTGAACAATGGTTCATTGTTCAAACAATGCTTCCATTTCATAAATGCTGCCGCATTTATGAAATAAAGGGCAGTGTAATCAGTGAAATCCGTGTCAGAGATTTTTTAAGTTTGCCCGAAGGACGCTAAGTTCATATGTTGCCGCTTGATATCCTTTACAAGAAAAACCGAAGTATTATTCACCGGTGGTTCCGGGCGGATGCGCAAGTATTCCTTAAACGCAAGAGGAGGGTCGAAAGCAGCTTGATCATCCATAAGACGTCTTAAACCTTTTTCATAGATTCGGTAAGAAAGTCTTGCTCCGTTCGGAAGCGTCTTTGCAAGATGGGTAAAGATTTCATCCTTGGGACCTGCATCGGCGGCCACCATCACAAGCATGCATTCCTCATTAAGCGGCAGAGAAAAATGGTTTCCCTGAACAATTTGAATGTGCTCGGTTAATTCAAGGGCTTCAACAAGCTTTTGGGAAAGCTTCGCATATTCCGGAACCTGTTCGATGCCGATGCCTTGGACGCCGTATTGTTTGCAAAGGCAGATAAGGGAGAGGGGCAACGGGCCGCTTCCCAGAAACACCACCCGGTCTCCGGGTTTCAGCTCTGCTCCCCGGTATTCCATATCTGCCAGCCGGAGATAATTAGGATAATAGATAAAACCTTGGACCGCGATCCACGGATTGGGGGCGGCGATAATCGACTGTGCAAACTTGATCTCCATTCTAAGCCCGTTAAGTGTTTTCAGATGGGAGATGCGTTTTGTGATCGACCGGAATTCCCGGTCGCAAAGCAGTTCGTCCGCCAGATGATCTTCAACATCCCTTGCGATTAGGCGCTGCAGTCTTTCAAAATGAGAACGGAAGATATCTTCAGGACCGTTAAGAATTTCATCATCCGTTAGATCGCAGATGGCGGCATAAATATCCAAAAACTCATTTTTGATTGACTCGAATTCGTTCTCTTTCATTCATCCAGCTCCGCAAAAACGGTTGTATTATTAACCCGCCCTGTGGGAAGAATCTCCTTGACAATTGTGAATCCTTGAATATCGCCGGGTTGAACCGGTTCATACAGGACGGCGCGCATCCCGGTGTATGTCCGGAAAATAACGGGAACATGCTCTTTGCGTTCTTTTAGAATTTTGCGAAGCGTTTGAAAGATACGGGCCTTGGGTTCCGCCAGGGCCGCAACCAGCACAAGATCCCAATCAAGATCCCGAAGCCTGAATTCATCCCCTTGGATAATTTCGACTTCTTTTTCCAGTCCAAGACATTGGATCACCTTTTTTGACAAATTGACGGTTTCGGCAGAGTTGTCCAGGCCGATGGAACGGATGCCGTAAAGACGGTTCATGAGAATCAGACTCATGGGCACAAAACCGCATCCGATAAAGGCCAGTATGCTGCCGGGCGCGGTATGTACGGCCTCGATTTGATTTCTCACCAGGGCTTTATATCTCGGATAAAGGGGAAAAGATTTCAGAGTTTCCCACGGGGCTTCCGATTTGAGCAACTCCTCTGCCAGATGTTTCTCATGGATACTGAAAAATGCAGAATAATAGGAACGGATCACCGGGAGTTCCCGCCGGATATCCGGCTCGTCCAGGATCAGTCCGGCAAGATGCACGCCGGTTTCCATGTGGGCCAGATCATCCAGGATCTGATAGAGCCGATAAAGATCCTCGGGCTCAAGTGCCGCCAGCATCTTTCGGGTATATTTTTTAATCCGTTCGGCAAATCCCATGATGTGGGGTTTTATAATATCCAGGCTGGCCTGACAATCCTTACAGCAGCCTAAAAAATCATGTTCTTTAAGTTCGTGCTCGTGGGTAAAATTAATATCATGCATGGGTTTACTTTCTGATTTTCAATTATGGAATTTTGCCAATTTTATCTTTTTATTGGACACAGATTACACGGATATACACAGATTTAAAAGTTTTAAATTCAGTGCAAATATTAACGGAGACGTTAAATTATTCATGAGAAATTTTGGTCAGGGTTGGCGCTTATCCTTTAATATATGGTTGGATATGACTACCCGTTGTATTTCCGAAGTCCCTTCGTAAATTGTAAACACCCTGGCATCCCGGTAAAATCGCTCAACCGGATAATCTTTGATGAATCCATATCCGCCGTGTATCTGCAAGGCTTTTGCGGTGACCCGGTTAACCATCTCAGAAGCAAAAAGTTTGGCCATGGATGCCTGGGCCGTAAATTTTTCGCCCCTATCTTTCATGGCGGCGGCAGAAAGCATCAACTGCCGGGCCGCTTCTATTTCCGTAGCCATATCCGCAATCATCCATCGAAGGCCCTGAAATTTGGAAATCATCTGGCCGAATTGCTCCCTTTTTTTGGCATATTTGACGGCAGCATCGAATGCCGCCCGGGCCACACCCACCGACTGAGCCGCGATACCGATGCGACCGCCGTCAAGCGCTTTCATAGCGATTTTAAAACCGTCTCCTTCATTTCCGAGCATGTTTTCAGCAGGGACCTTGCACTCGTTAAAAATAAGATCCGTTGTGTCGGAAGCACGCAGACCCATTTTATCTTCTTCGTCTCCCACAATGAACCCCTGCATTTCTTTTTCAACCAGAAATGCACTGATACCTCGGTGACGTTTGGTTTCATCTGTTATGGCCGTAACGATAGTCAACCCGGAATTTCTGCCCGATGTTGTAAACCGTTTTGTACCGTTTAAAATATACTCATTGCCGTTACGTACGGCAGTGGTCGACTGCCTGACAGGATCGGAACCCGCATGAGGTTCGGTCATGGCAAAGGAGCCGATAATATCTCCTTTTGCAAGCGGTTTTAAAAATGTTTCTTTCTGATATTCGGTTCCAAACCGGTAGATACTTTCACAAACGATGGAATTGTGAACCGACATAACAACGGCAGTCGAAGCGCAGGAGTAGGCAATCTCGGAAAGCGCCAGTACATAACTCACGGTATCGGCACCGGAGCCTTCATACTCAAAAGGGACCATCATTCCCATAAGTCCCAGTTCTCCCATCTTTTTGAGATTTTCAGACGGAAATTCCTTGGTACGATCCCGTTCCGCGGCGGTAATCGCCACAACTTTCCTTGAAAATTCCCTGGCCATACTCTGAATCATGATCTGCTCATCAGTTAGCGGAAAAGACATTTATTACTCCTTCTACGGTCCGTAAATAACTACAATAAGCTCTGCTTTTTCTTTGCCGATGTTTCTTAACTTATGCCGTATACCCGAGTTAAAGTGAAGTGATTCTCCCACTTTGAGCCTATTGACATGGTCGCCGACGATTACTTCAATCTTTCCGGCCAGCACATAAATAAATTCTTCACCTTCGTGCTGGTACCCCACTCCCTTGTGCTCCTGCATGGCTTCAATGGAGACCTTAAACGCTTTCAAATGTTTATTCTCGGCTCCCGGCGTAAGGGTGGTATAAGCATAGTTTTCGGTACGCTTTGTATAGGCCCTGATACGACTCCTTATGCCCGATTCCTGTTCTCTGAGAAAAAACCCGGAATCTATTTCCAACGCCCTGGCAATCTGCAAAAGGGTTCCGACCGGCGGGATCTTCTTACCGGCTTCTATCTGTTTAAGATAATCGATTGAAAAACCGGTTTCGTTGGCGATACGGTCCAGGGACATTTTCTTTTTTAATCTTTCTTTCTTTATCTTCTTGCCAACCGGGACAACGGCATCAACCTTTTTTTTTGCCATAACGCCTCCTTAGTTATATTTCAGAACTCCTGACTTGTATACGTAATTTCAACGTGATATGAAGGTTTAGTCGTAATTTCAGACGCAACAATTTGAACATCGAACATCGAACGTTCAACGTCGAACGTCGAATG
>MAXL01000018.1 GCA_001751005.1 Desulfobacterales bacterium S5133MH16 | reverse complement strand
TTCCACCTCTGGCATCCGGACCATGACAAGACACGACTTTCCACAAATGATGAGCTTCTGAGAAAGGTTGTGGAATCGAGTGAATACACATGTTCCAACGGGCTGGTGAAAAAGCAAGGGGCATAGAGCAGGGAGCATGGAGCAAAGATCAAGATCAAAAAAAGTACGTTATGCTCCATGCTCCATGCTCCATGCTCCATGCTCTACGCGCTAAGCTGAAATCCTATGAGCAAAATCTCAGCATATATTATTGCTTACAATGAAGCAGAAAAAATAAGGGCGGCAATCAAGAGCGTATATTGGGCCGATGAGATCGTGGTCGCAGACTCTTACAGCACTGACGGGACTACGGATATCGCAGAGGCAATGGGAGCGCGGGTGGTCCAGATTCCATTCAATGGGTTCGGCGATCTGCGAAACAATGCCATGGCCGCTTGTAGATATGACTGGATTTTCAGTCTGGACTCCGATGAGCGGTGTACGCCGGAGGTCGAGGCCGAAATACTTGAAATCATTCGGTCGGAGAGTCCGTTGGATGCGTATTATGTCCCCCGGAAGAATTTCTTCATGGGAAAGTGGATCAAACACTCCGGTTTTTATCCGGATTACCGCCAGCCCCAGCTTTTCCGCGAAGGCGTTATGGTATTCAAACCGGAGCCTGTCCATGAGTCCTTTGAACTACATACATCAAAAATAGGATATCTGAAAAATCCGATCTGGCAGGTCCCTTTCAAAGATTTTGAGCAAATCCTCCATAAGGCGAACAGGTATTCCTCTCTCGGTGCAGAAAAAATGGCTCAGCAGGGGAAGAAGTCTAGCATGAGCAAAGCTCTTTTTCACGGCTTATGGGCCTTTGTTCGCCTGTATCTCATCAGTGCCGGATTTCTAGATGGTTGGGCAGGTTTTGTCATTGCCTTCGGCAATTTTGAAGGAACGTTTTACAAATATGCAAAATTGCATGAAATGCTATCGGGCTGGAAGCCACCAGATCCTCACGGCCTTTGAGGTTCCTGATTGCTTATGTTTGGAAGCCTGGGACCCATTTGATTAAATGTGTTAACGCCAAAAATAGAAGCAAAATGAAAAATGGCCTTCTTGCCCAAAATGAAGACTTGTCTGTAACATCTGATTCACATCACCAGTTTTCTATAAAGCCCGTTATATTTCTTTTTGTTATTGGAGCAGCCATAAGATTATTCGCCAGCTATTTTACTTTTGTTATCAATTCGGATGGGGTTTTGTATATCAATCAGGCAAAAATGATATATTATGGGCAATGGGACCTGTTAACTTCAAGCGGATACTCCTACTTGTCGAATTATCCTTTTTTTATTGCCTGTGCATATGCAATTGTTGGCAACTGGCTGGTAGCCGCAAAATCGATTTCATTCCTTTTTGGTTTTTTTACTCTAGTCCCTCTGTATCTTCTCTTTAACCGTTTTTTCAACCGGAATATAAGCTTACTTGGCTGCCTGATCTACGCCCTTATGCCTGTTTTTGTAGACAGAAGTGCAGATATCGTAAGAGATCCTGTATACTGGTTCTTTATGGTTACAGGTATCTATTTTTTTATTCTTCAGAATCAGGAAAGATACAGGCTTTACATATTTCTCAGCAGCATATCTTATCTGTTAGCTACATGGGCTCGTATAGAAGCTATTTTATTCATAGTTCTATCCTCTATTTACTTGCTGATTTCAGGGAAAATGAGAGTTGAAAGGTTTTTGGTCTTTCTATCCCCCGTAATTATAGTGACAGTGGTTTTTATTCTTCATGTCAGATTATTTGATATTGACGTCGGTATAATCAATCGAACGCCGGAAATAGTGAATAAATTCACTGAGCCTATTAATCGATATATGGAACTCCGAAAAGAGCTGACATCATTGCATCTTATCATTCCTTCGGATAATGACCTGATGATTTGTTTTCTGCCCAAGGTAAGGCATTGTGTTTGGCTGATTGGTTTCGGCACCCTCTTCCACTACTTTGTGGAAGGATTTTTCCCCCCTTTTTGCCTGGTGCTCATAATAGGCTTTTTCGGTTCCCGGGAGAAGTTTAAAAAGAGTTCTTGGTTACAGTATTTTTGTTTGCTTATTTTCGGTGGCTGGCTTTTGTTGTATGCTCATCTGATGCATACATGGCTAATGGATCAGAGATTTTTGGCTATAGTAATGTTTCCCTGTTTTATCTTTGTTGGATTCGGACTTGAAAAAGTGAATCTTTATCTGCAATCAAGATTCCGGTTAAAGGAATTATCAGCTTTTACTGTAATATTTTTGATAATTTTATCAATCGGCTTTGCAAAAAATGTGCAATACAGAAATGTTGATAAGCTGGTTTTCAGACAGATCGGCGAGTTAGTTGCAGAAAGGGAAAAGAATAATGATGGGTATGTAGAAGTTTTGTCGTCTTCTGATAAAATGAGACAATTCGCATTTTATTCAAATTCGAATAATGAAAGGCAGATACTGCCGCAACTTATCAATATGAATGAGATGACAGGAAATAGCTATTATGAGTTTCTGGAGCATCTGAAACAGAAGAAGATAAAATATTTTTTGTGGGAGGAAAAATACTGGATGAGGCAGTCATTTGATATTATGACGCAAGAATATGCAAAGCATTTTAAGAAATTGGGCAGTTGGTATCATTCTGACACAGGCAAGATGATTCTCTTTGAAGTCAAATTATGACACCAGAGGGAAATACTTTTTAGTTATTAATTGTAATGTGGCTGGAAAAATGAAAAAAAATGGTCTCCCTTTTCGTTGCGGAGTAGTATGCCCTAATTATGGTTTGGTTGGTGGTGCTGAAAGATTTGTTTTTGAATTGACCGAGCGTCTAGCGGAGAGAGAATATTTTGAAATGCATGTTTTTGCGAACAAGTGGCGTGCAGGTGGAGACAACGTTATCTTCCATAAGGTGCCGATGATAAGGTTTCCCCGCTGGGCAAGGCCTGTAAGTTTTGCAATCTTTGTTCAAAAAGCAATAAAATCGGGAAAGTTCGATATTGTGCACAGCCATGAGAGACTTTTCGGTTATGATTTTTTGACACATCATGGCTTGCCTCATAAAACATGGGTGCAAGTGATACGAAACAAACGCTTGAGCCTGTTTGATCGGGCAACCGCCAGGATTGAAGAGATGGGAATAAACAGTGCTGACTTGCCTGTGATTATGCCTGTTTCAACTATAGGCAAAAATGAGTTGCTGAAATTGTTTGATATTCCCGAATCAAGGATTCAGATGATACATCCCGGTATTACTTTAAAAAAATTTGCTGAGCTTGATAAGGAAAAATGCAGACAGGAAGTCCGCATGTATCTCGGACTGTCTTTAGATGATGTAGTACTTTTGTTTGTTGGAATGAATTTTGAGACGAAAGGTCTTGAGAGGATCTTGAAGGGCGTTTCTGTTTTCACGGAAGGCGGCAGCAAGTATTCTGAATTGAAGCTGCTTGTAGTAGGAAAGGGTAACAGGAGAAAGTATTTGAGTATGGCACGAAGTCTGAAAATTGATGACCGGATTATTTTTGCCGGGACAATTCATGATGTAGAAAAGCATTTCCTGGCAAGTGATTTGGTTGTTTTGATGTCATATCTGGAGCCGTTTGGAATAGTCATTCTTGAAGCTATGGCTGCCGGACTACCTGTTATTATTTCCGATACGGTAGGGGCCCGGGATGTAGTAGAATCCGGTGTGACAGGCTATATAGTAAACGGAGAAAGTCTTGAACGGGAAATGGCAGGTTCGCTTTCAGTTCTTATGGATCAGGAAAGGAGAAGAAAGATGGGAGAAAATGCAAAACGCAAAGCTGCCGGGCACGATTGGGATATTGTTGCCGAACAGGTTGCCGGGTTGTATATACGGCGTGTTGTTGATAAAAGAAAACTCTTCTCATAGATTTCCAGAAAAAGATTTTGGGCTGCGTTATCGATCGAAATCCTCGACGACGTACTACCAGTACGCCTTACTCGGATTTCTCCCTCTGGCCTTGCCAAAATCTTTTTCTGAAATTCTATCATCAGCGATTCTTCACGTGTTTGAGGCATCTGTCAGGAAAATGTTTTAAGTACCTGATGGTATTTGCTTAATTTGTTTTGAAGGT
>MAXL01000017.1 GCA_001751005.1 Desulfobacterales bacterium S5133MH16 | reverse complement strand
GCCTTTTCCGATCCCTTTTACGGCTCCGAGCACCAGAGCAACTTTGCCTTTAAGTTCCATTGTCAAAAAGTGTATCCTTTATCCATTGAAAGCCCAGCTTTAATAGTTCAACATCGTCATTCTTTACCGCATCTAAAGTACCGGAGTCCATGTTCCGGTCATCTAAGATTCCCTGGTCAAATATATGCGATCTGAAATTATCCAGATCATAACATGCCATGTGAAACATGAGCCTCGATTTGATATCCAGCGGACCGGGAATCAGGAGATTTTTGAGGCTGATAATTTCCATCATCAGATCGTTCATCTGATTATAGACAGAAATTTCCTGATCTTCTATCCATTCCCGGACGGTCCAGATGCGCCCGTTTTTAAATCCCAGACAATGGGGTTCTTTTAAAAGAAAATACTGCTCGGTTATGGTCCCGGTTTCTCTGGATCGTGATGCCACACGAACAAGGGGATAAGTCCGGCACGATGACGGGCGATCTTCATATATACTGCATCCGGACGGGCCCACAAACGGGCATTTTAATTCGCTAAAACGGTCCGCCTTGAAGGTGATGATCGGAAGCCCGGTTTCAGGGCCTGTGTGCTGAGAAGTATATTGCTCAAGAAAAAGGTTGGACGGTAAACCGAGTCGGTTTTTCATGCGCAATATATCGTAAGGGAAGAGAAACTGGTTAAGATCACGGCAGCATTCATTGAAACAGGGTACCTTTTTGGAACATGAAAATTTAAACTTATCATTTAACGAAAGGGGCGTCATATTGTTTTCCATAAAAGTCTCTCCATTTTGCGTTACACTGAAAAATTACCGGCAACGGGCAACCAGTAACAAATGACCAATCGAGTAACATATGTCAACAAAAAATGCACATCCCGGGGAAGATCCATAGTGTACGCAGATGGGTCAGGATGGTATATACCCATCTTAATGAATGCCTATATGCTAGATAGGATTCATATCCTGAATGGTTTATGCAACATGAATGGCATTAAGCACAATATATAGTGTATATTTAAGTGGCTAAATCTATATGTATGATCAGGCCAAAATGGAATTGTAATGTTTAGAAATTTATAGATTAGTTTTTCCAAAAGTTCTTGACAAGGATAATGTTAATTGTTATTTATCTTTTTTGATTTCTATTCCCACACTATCTTATTGATTTTATAGAAAAATTTTCTATTTGATCATTCCGAATTTTTAATCACGCCGGTGCGTGATCTGGATAAAAACAGAACGTTTCTTTATGATTATTTAAAACAAATGATAGCCTTTTTAGGCCAAAATTACGAAGGGAGGTGCAAAGAGCTTAAAAATTGTACCGGAGATTGTTGGAAAAGGATAACATATTGAACATTTATCAAAAAGAATCAGGAGGTAAATAAATGCCAAGTTTTGTAATTGATGAAAAATGCGATGGCTGCAAAGGCGGGGATAAGACCGCTTGCATGTACATTTGCCCAAACAACCTGATGGTTCTGGAGCCCAATTTAATGAAGGCTTACAACCAGGAACCGGACGCGTGCTGGGAATGTTTCTCATGCGTAAAGATCTGCCCCACACAAGCGATTGAGGTAAGAGGTTATGCCGATTTTGTGCCGCTGGGAAGCAGCGTTGTGCCGATGCTGGGAACCGAGGATATTATGTGGACCTGTAAATTCAGAAACGGTACCATCAAGCGCTTTAAGTTCCCCATCCGGACAACCCCGGAAGGCGCTGCCAATGCTTACCTGGATCTGGTAGGCAAGGACCTTGACAGTGAAGTGCTTTCAACCGAAGAGGCAGACGGCTACCAGTTGCCGACACCGGAAACCGTCTAAACATACTACGGTTTGCGAAATCGAGTACGAGTAAATGATTAATCATTATATTAATTTAAGGAGGATATAATATGGCATTACCAAATAAACCTTTAGGAGAACTCAAAGCTGTCAAGGATCCTGAAGTTGAAGAGCGTGAAGTTGACATCCTGATTGTGGGCGGCGGAATGGCTGCCTGCGGGACTGCTTTTGAGATCAAAAAATGGGCGCCAGACAAGAAAGTTCTGCTGGTGGACAAGGCCGCTCTTGAGCGAAGCGGTGCTGTTGCCCAGGGTCTTTCAGCAATCAACACCTATCTCGGCGAGAATTCAGCGGAGGACTATGTCCGCATGGTCCGCAACGACCTGATGGGCATTGTCCGTGAAGACCTTATATATGACCTTGGCTATCATATTGATGATTCTGTACACCTGTTTGAGGAATGGGGTCTTCCCATGTGGAAAATGTCAGACGACGGGAAAAAACTCGACGGGAAAAAGGGCCTGAAGGTGGGCACCTTAAAGTCCGGTGCAAAACCTGTGCGTACCGGTAAATGGCAGATCATGATCAACGGCGAGTCTTACAAAAGGATCGTGGCCGAAGCTGCCAAGCTGGCTATTGGAGATGAAAATATCCTTGAGCGTGTCTTTATCGTTAAGCTGCTTCTGGATGCAAACGAAGAAAACCGGATTGCCGGCGCGGTCGGTTTCTCGGTTCGTGAGAACAAAGTTTACATCATAAAATGCAATACCGTGACGGTGGCAGCCGGCGGCGCAGTCAACGTTTATCAGCCCCGAAGCGTGGGTGAAGGTAAAGGGCGTTGCTGGTATCCGATCTGGAACGCGGGTTCCACATATACCATGTGTATGGAAGTCGGCGCAGAGCTTTCCATGATGGAAAATCGTTTCACCCCGTCACGTTATAAAGACGGCTATGGTCCTGTCGGCGCCTGGTTCCTTTTGTTCAAGGCCAAAACACTCAACGGTCTGGGCGAAGGTTATGTGGGCAGTGATGTTGCCAAGGCGGAGCTCGAGAAGTATGCGCCTTATGGAACAGCCGCTATTACACCAACCTGTCTCCGTAACCACCTGATGCTCGTTGAGATGAAAGAAGGGCGTGGCCCGATTATGATGGATACGATTACAGCCCTGAAAGAATTGGGTGCAGCGATCAGCAAAAAGGAACTCAAGGCCCTTGAGTCAGAAGCCTGGGAGAACTTTCTCGATATGACCTGCGGACAGGCTAACCTGTGGTGCGGAACCAATACCGAGCCGGACAAGAAAAACTCAGAGATTATGCCCACCGAGCCTTATCTGCTGGGGTCACATTCCGGCTGCTGCGGTCTGTGGTGCTCCGGGCCTGATTTCGATTGGGTGCCCGACGCTTACAAGTTCAAATATAAAGACAAGGTTTACAACCGTATGACCACGGTTAACGGTCTGTTTACCGCCGGCGACGGTGTGGGATGCTC
>MAXL01000016.1 GCA_001751005.1 Desulfobacterales bacterium S5133MH16 | reverse complement strand
GCCCTTGGTCTGAGAGCCGGGATCGTGGGTGCTTTTCATGACAATGATGTGATTCGGGTCATGAAAATCAGCAGATCCCATGAACCCCTGCTCATCTTACCTGTGGGATATGGGACGTAAAGCCCTGCGGCGAATGGTGTCAAATCTTGGGGGATGGGAGTCGGGCCATATCATCTTATTGATATTACAACTAAAACGTTTAAATTTTGCCTCAAATATGGCTGATTCTTACGCAACTGGGGGGTATATTTTAGGAGTGAAATGAAATTTCCGGTCATTTTTGGGTTGCATCGGACAATTGATTTTCGTTCACCGAGACTTCAAGAACCATCTTGTCTTCCGAGCCGAAGTGTCTGCAAAGCGTTTCGAAAATCTCAGCGCCATGCTTGATGAAATAGCAATTCTTAAAGACGCTGGGATCAACCATGCCCTCGGATGTCAGATGAGTTAGCAAGTCTTGAAGCGGGTTGTAAAATTCTCCCAGGAAAATTTGGGGCTTGTAATGACCAATACCGAGTTTCTTCTTTACAAAGGTAATGGCATTTTCAAGGTTGGTGCCTACTCCGCCCTTGAAATAAATGTTGGCCTCGGTGGTTTCAGATAAAATTTCCTGCCTTTCCAGTAAATCATTTCGGCCCAAATAGGCTGCAAAATCCACGTGGGTATCAATGTCTACCCCTGGAATCTTCCAATATACGGCCCCACAGAGCATTCCGAGAGAAGCCGTGGTTTCGGATACAAACGACATGATACTTCCGGCGCTGCCGCCGGTAAGGATACCGCAGATGCCCCCGTGGAAATCCTTGAATGACTTAATGCTGTCTACGATTTCTTTCTGGGTGTCGGCATCCACTTCCCCTGCTGTTCCGTAAATCGCGGCCAGCTTCCTTGAACTGAAGGCTTCATTGAATGAGGGTATAACCGAAGACCTCATAAAGAACTGCTTGTATAAGACCAAATCACCTTGCAGAGGACTCTTCCAGTAAATCTCCACACCCATATCCTGAAGAGTATTCATAAAGACAAGGTGTTCTGACCTGAAAAAGTATTCCTCTTCAGGGGCCCTTCTGAACGTCAGATCGCTGAGGAGGCCAAGGTCAGCAGCTACGATGAGATAAGATGCAAGACGTCGGTTAGGGAAATCTTGCAGGATCAGCGCTGTATCAGGTTTCAGCTCATTTAGCAGTTGATCGTACCTTTTATTCAGCTTGATGAATCTTTGCCCTTCAGTTTTACTAATGGCTGCGATAGTTTTCTCATCTACGGACCGCTTTTCGTAAAGTTGCTTTAGGAGGGAGGAATTCAGGTCAATATAGAACTTCTTCTTTACGTTTTGTTGGAAGAAAGCTGGTTTGTAGACTTCGAAATGAGCCATCTCCTTGACAAAGTCTTTTTCTCCGCCGATAAGCTCAAGATATATGATCCCATTGGTGTGTCTGCTTCCCACCCTGGCATCAGCGTGTTCCGGATCTATAATGTAAATTTCGTTTTGCTGAGTAAAAAGGGTTGTATGGGATATGACTCCGCTTCCGGCAGGCACTATGACCTGGTCTACCTTTTTTTCCGGCTGGGCAAAATATAGATCTTCACGAGGGATATGTTTTTGAACGGCAGCCTTCAAATATTCGGGAGTCAGGACCTTGGGGTTGGGAAGATGCACAAAAGGCATTATCGGTACAGCCAGAATGCCTTCCTCAAGCACCTTGGTTCCCTTTGGAACAATGATGATGCGATTTGAAATCAGGTTGATGAGTTCCTGTGCAGTGTATTTGAGTTTAGAATTTCTCAAATATATCTTGCCGACTTCAAGACCGGGTATCATCAACTTGTTAATGGTGAGATTTGTAGCGTATTCGGGAATATAGAACCAGAATCTCGCTTCATAAGAGATCTTGTTTCCTTTGAGTTCAAAGGCACTCAGTTTTTCCTGGTTAATTCCAAGCCTGGCCTTTGTGCTATGCAGGTCCGTTGTCAGGCAGTCATGATTGCGCGAGAAATACTGCATTTGTTCATCTTTAAGGTATGTGGTGACTTGGGCAATGACCTCGATTTCATCAGCATGAATGATATTTTCGATTTGACAATCGGGACTTTCATTAAGGGACATAATAGAACTCCAAGAAAATTTTCACCGGGCAGATTGCCCGGTTCAGTTTGTTGTTATCCAATTTCACAACACGATAATAATATTACGAAGCTCAACTTTTATCAATCTATTATCCTTGACAAATTTGTCGTTGCTCCTTTAATAGGTTTATTTTTTAGAAAAATTGATGTGCTGAATGGTACCGTCCTTACTCCACTGGTCGAATTTGTGCCTGAGAAAACGCTTGAAATGAAAGCGGGCAGGCGGGAAAAGCAGCAGCAGTCCGGCTGCATCCGTAATAAAGCCGGGGGTAAGCAAGACAATGCCGGCTACGAAAATAAGCAGGGCGTCTACCATTTCTTCGGCAGGCGCAAGCCCCTGCTGCATGCTTTGTTTGATCCGCAGCATGGTTTGCAAGCCCTGCATGCGTGCCAGGGTGGCACCGACAAATCCGGTGATAATGATGATGGCCACCGTATTGAAGGCGCCCAAAAGGCCGCCCAGTTTGATAATCAAATAAATTTCGGCGACCGGGATAAGCGTGAATGCTAAAAACAGTTTGAAAAACATAAAAATTGCTCCTTTAGCGGTTTTGGAATTGTCTGAGTAATATGGATATCTTTTTTGTACCCGTCAAGGTTTAACCCCATTTTCGCAGGTATATCTCTCATCACATTGACGTCATACAAGGTTTCATAGGTAAATCTCAAATCATAAGACGAACTTTTTTATCTTATAATTACAAATGATTATCATGTAGGATATAATATTATTTGTTGCTGGTGTTGATACAAAATCAAAAACGATTGATTTGGTTTGGCTGGTTTGCTATAGGAGCAATAAGGCATAAGGTGCTGCTTTCGAAATTTATATCAGCCATCTGCTCACCGTATTGCAATCGAAATCTTTGATCCAATTTCTTCGGAAGTTCTGATCCTTTCTTTGGGCTTTCCATATCCTGTCGTTGCTGATTTTGTTCCAATCCGCTGTTCGAATTTAAGATAAAATTTAACCGTAACACACTTTAATCGAAACCATTTAACAAAAGGAAAATTTTCAATAAACCCCAACAAAAAGGAGAAAATAGATGACACAGAAGAAAAAACTGACCAACAACGCCGGCGCTCCAGTAGCTGATAACCAGAACGTAATGACTGCTGGACCGCGTGGACCGATGTTACTGCAGGATGTTTGGTTCCTGGAGAAACTGGCCCATTTTGATCGGGAAGTGATCCCTGAGCGACGAATGCACGCGAAGGGTTCCGGTGCCTACGGCACCTTTACCGTTACCCACGACATTGCTCAGTATACCAAGGCTAAAATATTTTCCGAAGTAGGGAAAAAGACCGAGCTCTTCACCCGGTTTTCCACGGTAGCCGGTGAGCGTGGTGCCGCCGACGCCGAGCGTGACATCCGTGGATTTGCGATCAAATTTTATACCGAGGAAGGGAACTGGGATTTGGTGGGTAACAACACACCCGTATTCTTCCTGCGTGATCCACTAAAATTTCCCGACCTTAACAAGGCCGTCAAACGCGATCCCCGAACGAACCTGCGTAGCGCCCGCAATAACTGGGACTTCTGGACTCTGCTACCGGAGGCGTTGCACCAGGTTACTATCACGATGAGTGACCGCGGCATCCCTTATTCCTATCGTCATATGAACGGTTACGGCAGCCACACTTACAGCATGATCAACGCCAAAAACGAACGTCACTGGGTCAAGTTTCATTTCAAGACCCAGCAGGGGATACGCTGTCTGAGCGATGAAGAGGCCGAGGCGATCATCGCTAAATGCCGGGAAAGTCATCAGCGCGACCTATACGAAAGCATCGAAAAAGGGGACTTTCCCCGCTGGACCTTGTCCATTCAGGTGATGCCGGAAAAGGATGCCTCTAAATACCCTTTCAACCCCTTCGATCTAACAAAGGTTTGGCCTCATGGCGATTACCCTTTGGTCGAGGTGGGTATCTACGAACTGAATCGTAACCCGGAGAACTACTTCGCCGAGGTTGAGCAATCGGCTTTCAATCCAGCCAATATCGTCCCCGGCATCGGGTTCTCCCCTGACAAAATGTTGCAGGGGAGACTCTTCTCCTACGGCGATGCCCAACGCTATCGGCTCGGTGTGAACCATCATTTGATCCCGGTCAATGCCTCTCGATGCCCATTTCACAGCTATCACCGTGATGGAGCCATGCGGGTTGACGGCAATTATGGCAGCGCCCTGGCTTACGAGCCCAATAGTTACGGCGAGTGGCAAGAGCAGCCGGACTTTGCCGAACCGCTCCTCAGTTTGGAAGGGGGGGCTGATCACTGGAACCATCGTGTGGATGACGATTATTACTCCCAGCCCCGCGCCCTGTTCCATAAGATGAGCCCCGAGCAGCAGAACTTGCTGTTTGCTAACACAGCTCGGGCTATGGGAGACGCTCCGAGAGAGATTAAGATTCGTCACATTGGCAACTGTCTGAAGGCCGATCCGGCTTACGGCAAGGGGGTAGCTGATGCACTTGACATCCCGCTCAGCGAAGTGCCTAAGGAGGAATAGGGCCTGGGGTCAAATCTACTGTTGACCCATTCGAGGGGAATTTGGCGAATGGGGGTCATGCCCGACCCCCATTCGCTGGACGTTGGTGAAAGGTATATCTATCAGGAGAAAAATGGCGACTGTCAAAGGAATATCCGTAACGCTTCTTATTTGATCTGTGCTTAACCAATATGTGTCTTCTATTGGTTTTTCTTTTTGATGGAATTGATCTGTTCC
Source organism: Desulfobacterales bacterium S5133MH16 (assembly GCA_001751005.1). Taxonomy (GTDB): domain Bacteria; phylum Desulfobacterota; class Desulfobacteria; order Desulfobacterales; family UBA11574; genus S5133MH16. The sequence continues at coordinate 4,901 of MAXL01000016.1, read as the reverse complement.
TGGATCGCATCACGCTTGTCTTCAAGGTCAAGCAGCGTTATCATCACGGGTGGTTTTATGGAGTGAGCGGGTAGTTGCAGTTTGGCTTGTCTGATTTTCTCCTCGAGCTTTCTCAGCCTGTCCGAAAGAATTTCCAGCGAATCCATGGCAACATTACCCTCATTTTAGCAGCTGTCCGGTGAACAGTCACATCCACACCCGCACCCGGATGGAGCCTGAGTCGGCGTGTCGCTGATGCCCACCACTTCAATTTCAAAGGTCAACGATTCGCCAGCCAGCGGGTGGTTCATATCCAGGGTCACTTTCTCATCGTCCAAATGAACAATTTTAGCTGGAATCTGCTGCCCTTCCGGGGTGTGCATGCCGATGGTCATGCCGACCCTGGGGTTCAGTTCAGGCGGGATATCGGCCCTGGGAAAGTTCTGTGTGAGGCTTCCATTTCTTTGCCCGTAGGCCGCTTCGGGCTCGAGGGTGAAAGTCTTTTTTTCGTTCAAGGACATTTCCATCAGCTCATTCTCAAACCCGGTGATCAACTGACCTGCACCCACTTTTACCTCAAGGGGTTGGCGTCCGTGGCTGGTATCAAATACGTCTCCATTTTGCAGCGTTCCCTTGTAATCAACGCTTATGAACAGGCCGTTCTCAACTTTATTCACAATAGACTCCTTTGATTTGAATTTTTAATGTATAAACCTAAGCACAAAGATGTACAAGTCAAGTATGAAAAAGACTGGATTTAGTGAGAAGCAAATTCACAATAATGTTTATAAACTTAAAAAGCAGGGTTCTGTTAGCGTTTCATATTAAAATCTTAATAGCGAAATCCTCTCCACAGTTTCCAGATCAACCTTAAACGGATTTCCCGGCAAAAAAACCGGTTCTGGCAATTGATTTTCATAAAACGGTGTATCCTTGATTTTCAAATTGTAGGCGATCACCATTAAATTCTCCAGGTTCAAAACATCTTGGATATTATATGCCAGCAATGTTTCCAGCACCTTTTGATTTTCATTTCTCTGGTATTCAAACCAAAGCAGGACGGCGAAATAACCGTCTATTTCAGATAGATCTCCCCGGTCCATTCCCAATTGAATTTCACAGCTCTTAAGACCGCCAGTGTACCCCAGGCTGCTGAGAATATATCTCAAGTCGATATGAGAACTATTAAGTGTAATTCCAAAATAGCTCTCGATAAATGGGACATCAAAACTTTTCCCGTTGTATGTGACAATGACTTTGTATCTTTTAATGTCATCAACAAAATCGTCAAGATTCTGTCCGTTGACATAATGATAGATTGAATTTCCGTCATATAAAGCAATCGTTGTTATTTTATTGCTCCAACTTTCCAATCCGGTTGTTTCAATATCAAGATATACAATTGAGTCTCTAAATTCAGGAAAAAACCGCCAGTGTAAATTCGCTGGCAAATGTTCTGAAAAATAATTGGGGTTCCCGGTCTTTAAATGCTGATACGACTGTTCAAGATAGGTGGTTATGGTATCCATCTTTGTCGGTGAAAGGCGGATTGAGTAATTACCGGTGAATTGATCCCAGTGCTGAATTCCGGATTCCCATAACCGCTGTTCGGTTATATTCCCTATGCCAGGAATATGAATGAATGTGTTTTTAAGCATTGTAATTCCTCATGTGTGTATTTTCCAATTGGACCAACATACCACAATTTGAGTTTCCATAAATAAATATCTGCCGTTTGTGCGGATTTCTATTTAAAAAAACATCAGGGTTGAATGGACTGATCCGGACATTGAGACTGTGTGGTTAGAAATCATGTGGGGAACTCCAGGGACATAGTTGACCATTTTGAATCAGCTATAATTCAGCAGGATTGGGGAAATCATAAGGGATTGAGATCAGGAATTGATCCTTGATTAAAGAAGTATAAAATACAGGTAAGCGTTCACAGGTTCAAAGGTTCACGGTTCAGGGTTAATGGCCTTATTAATTATACATCGCTTCGATTTGATCTTTATATTTTTTCATGACCTCCATCCTTATGGTTTTCAGTGTGGGTGTAAGTTCCCCGCCTTTCTGACTGAATTCCTCAGAATGAATATAAAACTTTTTGATTTTTTCAAACCCTGCCAGCCCCCTGGACTGGATATCTATCCTTTCCATGTAAAAATCTGTAATTTCCGGCAGTTCGGTGAGATCCGCCCATGTTGTCCACTTAAGTCCCCGTTCCCTTGCGTATTCTTCAAGAGCTTCAAAACACGGGACAACAATTGCTGAAACATGTTTCCGGCCGTCACCAACAACCGCGATCTGCTCAATATAATGATCCCTGGCGACAGCGGTTTCAATCATGTGCGGGGCGATATTCTTGCCCGTGGATAAAACTATAAGATCTTTTATCCGGCCTGTGATCCTTAAAAAACCATCATTATCAATTTCGCCAATATCCCCTGTCCTGAGCCACCCGTCGATTATTACTTTTTCAGTTTCTTCGGGCTTATTGAGATATCCTTTCATTATATTCGGCCCCCGGGCAAGGATTTCACCTGATTCATCGATTCTGACTTCACAGAGAGGCACTGGTTTTCCCACAGTTCCGAATTTAAACGCCCCTGGAGTGTTGCAAGTTATCATCGGAGAAGATTCCGTAAGTCCGTATCCCTGGCAGACAAGAAGCCCTATGGAAAAAAAGAATTCCTCAATATTCTGTGAAAGGGCAGCGCCGCCCGCTGAAAAAAATTTTTTATCACCCCCCACAATCGCTCTTAATTTTTTCAAGACAAGCCTGTTAGCCAGATCATGGGATAACCTGAGCGCGAGATCCACAGGTTTCCCGTCCTTTTTTCTGAACGCATATTTGCGTCCTGTGGAAACCGCCCATTTAAAAAGAAGCCTTTTTAAAAAAGATGCCTGCTCGATTTTATTATAAACTGTGGAGTAAATTTTTTCATAAAGCCTTGGCACACTCACCATTATGTTCGGCCTGACCTCCCCCATGTATTCAATTGCCTTTTTCGGATTTGAAAGGTAACAGTTCATGGCCCCGCATTTAAAAATAAAAAAGGACCAGGTCCTTTCATAAACATGACTGAGAGGCAGAAAACAAAGGGAGCGATCTCCGAGGCCCACGTCAAAGTTTTTTTCCACAGAAAAAGCCTGATGGGAAAAATTGGAATGGGTCAACATAACCCCTTTGGGCTCACCTGTTGTTCCCGATGTATAGACAATGGTTGCGATCTCATCAGGGTCACTGGCAGCAATCCTTTTCTCCAGTTCTCCGATTTTATCTGAACCCAAAGAAGAGGATACAAACTCTGAGAAACAAACAGATTGATTCCCTTTAAGTTTCACATCGCTGTCAAAAGAGACTATTTTTATATGATTTTCACCGGATTCAGCAATGGAAAAAATTTTGTCATACTGATCCTGTTCACCCGTAAAAACAAGTCGTACACTCGCGTCTTTTATAATGTACTCTGCCTGTTCACGAGTATTGGTCGCGTACACAGGGACAGATATCCCTCTGGCACACATAATTCCGAAATCAGCAATGGCCCATTCATATCTGTTGTGCGAAAAAATAGCGACCCTGTCCCCCTCTTTAATATCTGAATCTAACAGGGCAATGGCGACCTCCCTGATTTTTACGCCGAGTTTTTTGTAGGATATTTCATGCCATGTACCTCCTGTTTTATATTTCAAGGCAATGGAGTCACCGTATTCATCGGCCCTTTTAATAATCATTTTCGCGAGTTGTTCTTTCTGCATACCGTGTAATCTCCGAATTATTTGCTGTTCTTTACCCTGACAGCGGCAGTTCCAATCGCTTTTTCCGGATATTTTCCCGTGATACCCGAGTAGAAGTCCCTGATAATTTTCATATCCTCTTCAATATCTCCGGTTGGATACACAACAGGGCCTATCCCGCCTGCTCTGCGCCTGTAATCGAGAAAACCGAGCACAACAGGGACATTTGCGCCATTGGCTATGTGATAAAAACCGGTTTTCCAGTATGCTACTTTTGATCTTGTGCCGGATGGAGACACGGCCAGGATCAATTCCTCATTTTTTCTTAACGCCTCGATTATGGTATCTACAACACGGTTTGATTTTGACCTGTCAATGGGAATTCCGCCAAGCCATTTAAAAACACCGCCAAAAGGCCATCGGAATATTGCGTCTTTGCCCATCCAGTAAATTTTCGCGCTCAGCGCAAAAGCGAAAAAAAGAGTGTACGGAAGATCCCAGTTTGAAGTATGGGGGGCAGCTATCACGACAAATTTCGGAATATCAGGCATTTTTCCCTCAAGCTTCCAGCCTGTAAGCTTTAACATGAATAAAGAAAACATCTTTGCCGGCGTATTAACTACAGGAGTATCAAAAATTGTATAATTCATATTATTCCCTGTATTGTTGTTTATTAATCAATTGATAATTATGATAATGTCTGGCATTAAAGTAAAGAAAAAATTGTTCCATAAAATATTGGCTGTTTTCCCCTTGAAGGAACATTATGAGACAATCTAAAAAGGATCGGGGTCAATGATCTACGGGGACGTTGGTGAAATATGGTCTGGGGTAAAACCTTGATCCTTGATTAAAGAAGTATAAAATACAGGTAAGCATTCACAGGTTCAAAGGTTCACGGGTAATTTACGCACCAATTTTTCTTATTTTTTTATTTTAGGGAACTTCCGGTACGCCCATCAAATAATAAGTTTCTATTTGCAGTACAAGGTTTAGTGCTCATAAGATTATACGTTGCCTGGAGGAATTCTGCACTTTTGGCGGTAATAAAATTAAAGTCATGAATGCTACAAATCGTGCAAAAATGGAGAAATCCCCAGGTAAATACCAAACACAATCATAAAAATTGCACAAAATACAAGAATTCCATAATAAGCTTTCTTGTTCAGGCGACGCAG
>MAXL01000015.1 GCA_001751005.1 Desulfobacterales bacterium S5133MH16 | reverse complement strand
TGGGTCTCTGGAGTGATGATCCTGCTGCTTGTTCCTGCGTTCATCATTACCGGAGACCTGCTTCCCTGGGACCAAAAAGGGTATTGGTCGACTCAGGTGCGCATCAGTATTATGAGATCCGTACCATTCGTCGGCGATTTTATGGTCAGATTATTACAGGGGGGGCCCTTGACCGGTATTGTAGCTTTGACCCGGTTTTATGTGCTCCACATCCTTTTCCTGCCCGTCCTGCTTACTTTTTTACTTGTCATTCATTTTCATTTCCTCATACAGCGGGGATTGTCCGATTCTTTATCTGGAGATAATTTATCGACAAAAACTGTGCGCTTTTTCCCGGTTATGGTCAATCGCTGGTTGATTCTTTTTCTGTGCGTTACGTTGGTGCTGGGCCTAATTTCCTGGTATTGGCCGGCACCTTTAGGTGATCCTGCAGACCCAACCGATTCAACTTATGTTCCCAAGCCGGAATGGTGGGTCCTGTTCCTAAACCAGCTGGTAAGCATATTTAAAGGACCCTTGTCAGTGGTCGGAAGTGTCGTTATTCCGGGTGGATTGGTGGGTTTTTTGATTGCCCTGCCGTTTATCGATTCTTCACCCGAGCGCCATCCTGCCCGTCGCAAAATGGTCATGCTGGTTGCCGCCATAATTGCCATTGCTGTGTTGGCGCTGTCTATAATGGGATATCTTGAACATCATGTTTAGAAAAATATTGATTGGAATTAGTCTGGTACTGGCCGTATCGGTCAGCGGTGTACTGCTGATACCGGGTCATCTGGTCAAGGCGCATACGCTGGTGGTGACTGCAAATTATGCCAAAGACCCTCCAGGTGGACTGGATGATCCGGTGTGGCGTAAGACCCAGGCCGTGCAACTTCTCGTAGAGGGTCGCGAAAAATCCATCGGAAGCAATGGGACCGTGACAACCTGGGCCCTTTACACGGACGACAGCTTGTTTTTTCTTTTCAAATGGAAAGATCCCACCCGGAGCATTGTTAAGAAATCTTGGAAGTTTGACGGTCAAACGTGGTACCATCTTCAAGGAAACGAGGACCGGATTGCGTTGCTTTTCGAGATAACCAGGATAGACAAGTTTGCCACCCGCGGCTGTACCGTCACCTGCCATAGTCCGGCTGACGTGTCCAGAGATAAATGGAAGTTGGCGACGAAAACGGAAATCGAGAAAGGCGATTTGTGGCATTGGAAGGCAGCCCGGTCCGCGCCTTATAATTATGCCGACGACGCCTGGCTGACTGTGGCCGGTAGCCCAACAGGATCCTATCGAGAGACCGGGCGACGGAAAGACGTTGGCGCCGGCGGTGATATAAAAAACCAGACGGAAGATGGAACGCGGCCGCTTTATATGCAAGATCCGGCTACAAAGCCATCTGTTCCGGGATTTCTTCTTATGGAAGAGGCAACTAAAATCACCGATTATTCTATTTTCAACGCCGAGGATATCATCCCTTTTCGCTTGCCGATCAAACCCTCCGGATCTCGCTTTGACGTGAAGGCCATGAGCCGCCATGCAGATGGTGAATGGCTGGTTATGCTCCATCGTAGGCTGAATACCGGTCATGAAGACGATGTTGTGTTTAATCCCATGAAAAATTACAGTTTTGCATTAGCCGTGTTTGACGACTCAGGCTCTGATCATTCAAAAGCCACCGAACCGATGACGTTAACATTCAATCGAAAATAAATAATTATTGGATAATCAATAACGAGGTAAACCCAAGCCATTGCGACATTTTGATCTTGGAATGACGTCGGGTAAAGGATGATGGGTATTTACAGTTTAGTCCTTTTATTTCTGGGAATTCTAATTATTGGTTTAGTACATGCCAAAACAGGCAACAGTAGAATTTCTCATCATATTCTTTTCGCGATAATCCTTTTGTTGTTTCTCGTCACTTTTTTTACTATTCACCATCATTTTGAAAAAACCTGTGTAATTTTAATTGCTGGAAATTTGGATCAGGTAATCAAGTTGATTCGTTCTTGGGGGGTTGCCGCTCCCTTTATGAGTGTACTGTTAATGATTACCCAAGCGATTGTATCTCCAATTCCGGCATTTTTAATAACGGCAGCTAATGGTATGATTTTTGGTAGTTTCTGGGGAGCACTTATATCCTGGATTGGCGCCCTGATGGGGGCGTTGACAGCCTTCTACATTGCACGTCTTTTTGGAAACGTGGCTTTAAGAAAAATTGTCCGCAATCAGAAAACCGTTGAATTTATAAGGCACGCAGGAGAAAAAAGGGGTTTCTATGTAATTCTTCTATCCAGATTACTACCTTTTATTGCCTTTGATATTATTAGCTACATAGCAGGATTGAGCGGCATCCGCCCCTGGACTTTTATCTTAGGTACAGCCTTAGGCATGCTCCCCGCTACGATTATCTACACGTTTATCGGCCATGAAATTCCTGTCATGGAGGAAAACTTCCCAATCCTTTTAACTTACACGGTTGTTTTTATCTTTATTCTGGTTGTATTTTCTCTTGTTCAAGGCGTTCGAAAGAAAGTCTGATTTTATGGAGGTTTAAAAATGATTAATTCAGCGGGCGGGGAGTTTATCCCAAGACCTGATCTTTGATTTTCCAAGTTGACCGATTTTCTTTATAGGCTGTTATGTATCACCGGCCTTTTCTCGCTTCGCCACAAATCAATTAAATTCGATATATTTGCTTCGGCATCAGGGTTATTCCTCCGTCCCTATTTGGGGTCGTCAAAGCCTTGCTGTACATCGATTATCAAAAGTGCTGTGTTTGATGAGAGTAAATGTTCCAAATTATTCTCCTATCCTGATAAGCAGCAATTATTACTTTCTGGAGATCATGTCCCACTACAGATATATTGAGACAATTCCAACTCTTGTAAAATTACAGATATAATAGTTGGTGGTTGTCAATTCAATTAAATC
>MAXL01000014.1 GCA_001751005.1 Desulfobacterales bacterium S5133MH16 | reverse complement strand
CTATGACGATCTCATTCAGGCGATCAAACAGGAAGAAAATCGGTTTTCCTGAAGCATATCAAGAGGGTAAACCGACCCGATTATTCCTTAAGTCGTGCATCATGCGGGACCTTTAACTGCATTCGCCTTATCAGGAATCGGCTGACTGTCATTCATCCAACAAATGGTCCTTTGGTTCGACCCCCATTCCTCCCCAATATGTTTTTTAATACCTAAATTCTGCAATTGTCGAGTTTGCCGGAGATGCGAGGCATGAGACATGCCGCCGTAGTCTGCTAGTGCAAATGTTTCATAACGTAGCAGATTCGGTAAACTCGGCAAGCCCGAAGGGTTTCAAATGGTGACAATCTCTTGCTTACATAAATCAACCAATTAGCGACTTAAGAATTTATATTTATTTATAATTATTACTTTTTATAACCCTGTTACTATTTGAAACGCTCAGTTTAGGTATGATATATGATGCCCAAAAGGTAAGATTGCGTATTGACAGTTTTCAATATGATTTCTATCATTTATATAAACGATGTCAATAAGGATGAAAACCTGTCCGGGAAACGGATGGGGCAGCGGGATAGAAAATCCGAGACATAAAATTAACGAATTAGAGCAATAAGTTCTCTGTATTGCCTGGCAACCAATAACATCAGGGGGAGATATGAAAAAACTACTCATCTGCTTTGCAGCCGGATGCCTGGGGGCCCTGGCAAACAGCCTGACGGTGTGGGCGTTTGGTGAATACGGAATCACAAAACAATTTGGGGTGGCCATTGCGCCGGCCCTGAAGCTTTCCTGGTTACACCCGAGGATCGTGTGGGGAGGGCTCTGGGGGTTGGTATTTGTTTTGCCCTTTTTAAATAGCAGGCTCATTGCAAAGGGCGCTTTGATCAGCATCTTTCCCACCCTTGTACAACTATTGGTTGTGTTTCCGCTAAAAGCAGGCAAAGGTTATTTTGGCATGGATCTCGGCATGTACACCCCGGTTTTTGTTGTCTTTTTTAACCTGATATGGGGGGTTGTCGCAGCGCTGGCAATAAAATACTCAAAGTGATCGTAAACAAAATTGGAAAAAGCGTTTAGCGTTTGTGGAAGCGTTACAAGAATGCATCTGGATTCACTAATATGTATAATAAATCAAACACATAAAATATTCTTCCTATTTTGTTTACGATCAATTGGGGTAACAGACTGCCACTGAGGAAAACGACAATGACTGTATCAAACACAACAAAAAGGGAACTCTCCCCAACGCATCCTGGCGAAATGCTCAGAGAAGATTTCATGCCGGATTTCGATCTGAACGCAACTTCAATGGCTACGGCCTTGGGTGTATCACGTCAGACGATCAATGAGCTTTTAAGAGAACGACGTGCCATAACACCAGTCATGGCATTGAGACTATCTCGTCTTTTCGGGAATTCTCCCGAATTCTGGATGAACGCGCAACATTCTTGGGATTTGTGGAATTCCGAACAACGTTTCCTCAAAGAACTCTCTCAAATTCAGCCTCTAAATGCTGCATAATCTGAGGATTGTTCCCAACCCTTTTGATTCTCATGTCATATGTGCCCAACGCAGCGTGAGATGAACTGCCCCCCGACTTGGGAAAAATGACGACAGTCCCCTTTGCGGTATTATTTGTCGTTTCCTTATTTGACGTAAATTTTAAATGTCAGGATGTCTCTGTGGCCCGATTCCCCATTCACCGTCCCCAGATAAAATAGAAACTTATAATTTTAGGGGCGTGGAAGTCCGTCCCGGAAGTCCTCGGCAAAATAATATTCCGCGTCAGTAATCTCATCCTGCTCAAGCAGTGCATAATGGTGCTCGCGGATGAAATAGTCCGCAATATGACGTTGGAATTTCTTTTCCGGGCTTTCAAACATAGTTTTACCGCGAATAAGATCGGGGGCCTACTGTGGTACGAGAAACGTCTTATCCGGAGGTTTTTTTTCTCAAAGACATTGCTTTCCGACTGATTTCCTCAATACTCAGGTCTTCATCCAACTCTTGACGCCATTTTGTGTAGTCAAATGGTTCCCTCTGGATAAGGGCGATAAATCGCTCAGCTTCAACGTCCCCAAGATGTTGTGTTAAAATTTGAATTCCTTTTGTCTTGATCTCGGTGTCAGTTATCATGTAATTTGTTCACGCCTCTCCCGAAAAGGGTTCCTGCTGTTTTCAAAATCCAGGATGTATGACCATGCAAGTTCAAGTTTGCCTTGAACGATTCTTTCCTGAATATCCAGTTTGGCCTCTGTCTCAAGTTTAATCCGCAGTTGCTTCTGGTCGTCAAAAGGCCGGTTGAAACAGCAGTTGTCAAGATATATTTTCATTATATACCTTATACCTCCTTATTTTTCAATCCCTTTAAATAACAAAGGGATCCGGGTGCCCTATACCGTTTTGCGGGTTTTTTGAGTGGCCCGCTGCAAGGCTGATTCAACCCGGGCAAGGTCGGGGGCTTGAATTGTCATACAGCACCCAAACCGTCTCCCTGACCGGATATTCCCTGGCGAATGTGTTTTCCCCGCGCCATTCAGCCCGGCCCTGATAAAATCCTTAAAGGTCTGCCCCGATTCATAATGTTCGGCTAACCAGTCACCGGGATTCGGAAGCGATATCGGATTAAAATCGGTACCGGGAACCAGTGCGCGCTGGATCGTACTCGGAAGACCTTCGGTGCTTCCGATAGCTCGGAGGCGTTCTTTTTGTGTTGGTGGCCTGAATCCCATGGCAAACAAACGGCTAAAGCCATTAAAGTAAGACGCAAAATCACGGCCTCTATGTAATCCATAGAAACAATGTGGTAATAGTAAAATTCTTAAAAATACTGTATCAAAGTAACGAATGTCGTCAAGCTTTGTGGATAGCCAAGATGATAAAAGGGTTAACAAATCTATTATTTTTGGTTAAAATAGAAACAAACTTATTCTTGATAAACTCGTAAAAAGTCCGATTTAGACGGTTTCGTAAAAAGTTCAAATTCAAGGCGTGCAAATTTTGTAATTATGAGGCGTACTTTTCGTACGTTGAATGATTACG
>MAXL01000013.1 GCA_001751005.1 Desulfobacterales bacterium S5133MH16 | reverse complement strand
GTGATTATGGACAAGTTTCGTCAGGATGCCCAACTCTTCCTCGGAGGCGTCAACATGATCGCGGACGATTTGATCAGCTTTATCAAAAACGACCTCAAAGTATTTGGCCTTGGGGTGCTGTTTTTTCTAATCCTCACTTTAGGTATTATTTTCAGAAAAATACGTTTGATCTTTTTGCCGATACTCTGCTGCGCTTTTTCCGCAATTTCCATGATGGGGCTGCTGGGATTGTTTGACTGGGAGGTTACGGTCATATCGTCTAATTTTATATCCCTACAACTGATTATCACTATGGCCATAATCATCCACCTGATTGTGCGATATCGCGAACTCAGTTTGAAAAATCCTGATGCCGGGCAACGGGAACTGATTCTCGATGCGGTTCGTTTGATGATGAAGCCGTGCCTGTATACTGCGCTGACAACAATCGCGGGGTTCAGTTCGCTGCTGCTCTGCAATATCCTGCCGGTGATAACATTTGGCTGGATGATGAGTGCCGGGATTGTTGTATCCCTGTTAATGACATTCCTCCTGTTTCCATCCGTGTTGATGCTGACGAGCAAACAACCTCTGCGTCCCGGAAAAAAATCGCACTTTTCACTGACATCGTTTTTAGCCGGGTTCACCCAGGCACACGGCACATTTATCCTGGTAATAAGCGGTATCGCCTTTATACTCAGCGCAATTGGAATATCAAGGCTGACGGTTGAAAACAGTTTTATCGATTATTTTAAACATACAACCGAGATCTATCAGGGTATGAAAGTTATTGATCAGAATCTGGGCGGCACCACGCCTCTGGATGTGATTGTTGATTTTGAAAAGATTGCAGAATCAGTACCTGCTGCGGCATCTGAAACCGCAACGGAAGATGGTGATGAATTTGACGAGTTTGATGAATTTGATGAAGCGGAAAGCAAAAATAAATACTGGTTTACTTCTGCCAAGATGGCCCGGGTTGTCGCTGCACATAATTATCTTGAGAGTCTGCCTGAAACCGGTAAGATTCTGTCTCTGGGAACCATGATGGAGGTGGCTGAAAAATTAAACAACGACAAGCCCCTCGATAATTTTCAACTGGCCTTGCTATATACTGAGCTGCCGGAAAAATTCAGAACTATGGTGATAAAACCTTACGTATCTGTCGAGAATAATCAGGTCCGTTTATCAATCCGTGTCAGAGACTCTGAAAAATCTTTAAGACGGAACGAACTGCTTAAAAAGATCCGGCATGATCTGGTAAACAAGGTGGGTTTAAAAAAAGAACATGTTCATTTATCCGGAATGCTGGTTTTATACAACAATATGCTGCAGAGTCTCTTCAGGTCTCAAATCCTGACACTGGGCGTTGTAATACTGGCACTGATGGGCATGTTTTTGATCCTTTTCAGGTCTTTGAAAATTGCCTTGATCGCCATTTTCCCCAATCTGCTTTCCATTGGCGTTGTCCTTGGCGTCATGGGCTGGTTGAATCTTCCCATGGATATGATGACAATTACCATAGCGTCAATTAGTGTTGGAATTGCTGTAGATGACACGATTCACTATATACACAGATTTACAAATGAGTTTCAAATCGACCGGAATTATATTATGGCCATGCATCGGTGTCATGGAAGCATCGGCCATGCAATGTTTTATACGTCGGTGACAATCATTATCGGTTTTTCGATTCTGGTTTTGTCCAATTTTATTCCAAGCATTTATTTCGGACTGTTAACAGGATTGGCAATGTTGATTGCCTTCATCGCCTCTCTGACGCTTTTACCGCAATTGATAGTGGTTTTTAAACCGTTTGGAAATAAAGCCAAAGAGAGTTAGACCGGGTTAGATTAGAAAGGTATTTGATAATATGAGAAAAAAACAACGGACTTATATATTTTTGTTTTCCTTGTTTTTTGTTTTTTTGTCCACCGGGTGTGCCCATAGACCGGTGACTTCTTCCCAAGCAGTATCCGAAGATATACACCGTGATCAGAACCGGCAAGTCACAACCGCTGAGGCAGAACAGATTCCATCAGACCCGGATATGGAAGATAATTCTGATGAAGATTTTTTTGAAGAGGAATTCGAAGAAGATAAAATACAGGTGGCAGACCCCCTTTCCCCCTGGAACAGGGCCATGTTTCATTTCAATGACAAGTTTTACTTTTGGGCGCTTAAACCTCTGGCCAGAGGATACAAAGCAGTTGCCCCTGAATTTTTCAGAACCGGTGTAAAAAATTTTTTCCGCAACATCACAACCCCGATAAGACTGGTCAACTGCATGCTTCAGGCAAAAGGGAATGCTGCTGCGGTTGAATTTTCAAGGTTTGTTGTAAACACCACCATAGGTGTTCTTGGATTTGGGAGTCCGGCTGATAAATATCCCCGACTTATCCCTCCTGATTCAGAAGACCTGGGCCAAACCCTTGGTAACTATGGCCTTGGAAACGGATTCTACATTGTGTGGCCGATACTGGGGCCGTCCACATTGCGTGATTCAATTGGAAGGGCCGGGGACTTTTTTTTGGATCCTGTAAGCTATGTTGAGCCGGTTGAAGCGTATATTGGCATAAGGGCATTTGATACAGTCAATACCACCTCATTTCGCATAGGGGATTACGAGTCCCTCAAAAAATCGGCCATAGATCCATATACGGCACTTCGTGAGGTCTATCTTCAGATCCGGGAAGATAAGGTAAAAAAATAATTTTTAGTTAGTGTCCATCCAGAAATGGTAGGTTTTGGTTTTCGGCAAGGCCCGAGCGAGTTTTCAACCGCAGGCATAGCGCGCTATTTCGAGGATTGAAAACGAGCGAGAACGCCGCCGAGGGCCAAAAGATGCCGTTTATGGGTGGACACTAGTTAAGCTAACTTCCAGTGTTTGTTCCCAAAGAAAACAGGAAGTTCGGCAGCACATACCGGGCCGACTTTCACAGACCTGCCGCTTTGCTCAGCCAGATTGTCACGGATCATTGCCGCGAAGCCCGGCAGGAAAAGGGTTGATTCCGGAGCGATTTGATCCGCCTTTTCTCTGGCAAGTATCTGCATAACCCGTTCGGCTGTCAGAACTTCATAGACGATAGCCATGTCCACGGTATGACCATCCGTGTCCACAACCAGGTACCAGAACGGACTCAAAGTCGTGGAAAGTATGGCAGTGAGAACCTCACCGGTGAGTTTTGAGTTGCCCGACACCAGGATCGGCGAATCCTTTTTTGGCTGGTTGATGGGAAAGAGCCCGGTGGGTCCGGGATTCGGGAGCTGTAATACCTCTATTTCGGGCAAGACTTCATCCGGCTTTGCCGCCCAGAGCAGGGAAAGAAAACGCTTCCTTGCAATTTTGCAATGTGAAGGTTTGAGTTGTCCGGAACGAAGTTTGTTCAGAAACTCTTCTCGAGTGTGAAACCCGCAGGCTTTGAAGTCACTTGAAGAAATATAAGTGTTTATCGGAATGCTTTTTTCGTAAAGATCTGCCCGTAACATAGCTCTCCAGAATTCGAGTTACAAATTAAACGTCATATCACAGGCCACGGCGAAACATTCAAGTTTGTTTCCTTTTTCAGTGATACTTTGCCGGCAGGTTTCGACAATTTCATCCATCTGCCGGTCTGTCCGTTCCTGGTTTAAATGAAATAAGCCCAGCTGTCCAACACCGGCTTCAAGGGCAAGATCAAGGGCATGGGTAAATACTGAGTGGCCCCATCTCATGGTTGATTCATATTCTTCCGGCGTGTATTCGGCATCATGAATAAAGAGATCGGCGCCTGTGGAAAATTCGAGATAATCTTTATACGAAAGACCCCCGGGATGCACAAAACCGAGTTCATTGTCTGTCATAAAGACAAAAGATTTCCCATCTTCGGTAAATTTGTATCCGCTGCCGTTGTCGGGATGATTAAGCTGAATGGGTGTTACGGTTACGGAGCCTATTTCGAACTCTGTAGTGAATGCTCCCTGATATTCCATTTTTGCTTTTAT
>MAXL01000012.1 GCA_001751005.1 Desulfobacterales bacterium S5133MH16 | reverse complement strand
TTATAGGGATACCAGAGTGTACCGGAATAAGTAAAAGCTTTTTGGGATATCTGTCGTAGTTATCCTCAAATCCTTACATGGCAACATTTCAGGACGCATAAATGGAACACTTGCGTACCGCCATGGCCGCTTCCTGAAGAGCTTCGGCAAAGGTGGGATGGCCATGGACTGTCCGGGCGATGTCTTCGGAACTTGCACCAAATTCAATAGCCAGAACACATTCGGCGATCATGTCCGCGGCGCGCGGTCCGATGATATGTACGCCCAAAATTCGATCGGTTTTAGAATGGGCGATGAGCTTAACAAAACCATCCTTTTCTCCCATGCACCGGGCCCGCCCGGCCCCTGAAAAGGGATAGGTGCCGATACAAAAAGGGATATTGCGTTCTTTTACCTGTTCCTCGGTGAGACCGACACTGGCAACCTCGGGCCAGGTATAGACTACCGCGGGAATGGCATCATAATTTACTTCGCCGGGAAGTCCGGCGATACACTCGGCAACGGCAATTCCTTCTGCCGAGGCTTTATGGGCCAGCATAGGTCCCGGGATGAGATCACCAATAGCATGGATGGTAGGAATGTTAGTTCGATATGCTTCATCCACCAACACATGGCCGGTTCGGGAATCGGTTTCCACACCGACCTCTTCCAGTCCCAAATTTTGCGTCAGAGGCCGTCTGCCGACCGACACCAGGAGACGATCACAAGCAAGCGTATCTTCTTTACCGTTAGATTCCAGTGTCATCCGTACTTTGTTTCTAGATATTTTGGCGCCGGTAACCCTTGTGTTTAGGTAAATTTCCAGCCCCTGCTCTTTGAGAATCCGGCCTAAGGTTCGGGCCACTTGACCGTCCAGGGTGGCGGCAATTTGAGGCAGCATTTCAACAACGGTTACTTTTGCGCCCAGGCGAAGCCAGACCGATCCCAGTTCCAAACCGATATACCCGCCCCCCACAACACCCAGGTGCTTGGGAACCCTTTTAAATGACAGGGCTTCCGTAGAACTGACGATATGTTTGCCGTCAAATTCCAGGCCGGGCACCTGAACCGGGGTACTGCCGGTGGCAAGAATGATCGACCGGGTTTCAAGGGTCTGGGGTTTCCCCTTGCCCGAAGAACCGGAAGATTTCGATATTTCAATGCGATTAACCCCGGCAAGACGGGCCGTTCCATGGAAAATTCGGATGCTGTTTCCTTCAAGGAGTTTGCGAACATTATCCGTGAGGTCTTCAACCACCTGTTCTTTGCGTGCCATCATTGTTGGCAGATCCAGACTTAATTTACCTGTTTTGATGCCGTGGGAAGCAAAGTGATCTTTGGCCAGGTGAAAATATTCACTGGAGTCCAGCAACGCTTTACTCGGAATGCATCCGATATTCAGACACACCCCACCCAAACGGGCCTCCTTTTCAATACAAGCCACCTTTAAGCCCAGTTGGGCCGCGCGTACGGCCGCCACGTATCCTCCGGGGCCTGTACCGATAACCGTAAGGTCGTAACTTTCTTTCTGTGTCATCGCTAAATCTCCATCATGATTCGTTCCGGATTTTCAATATCATCCTTAATCCGTACCAAAAAGGTGACTGCTTCTCTTCCGTCCACGATCCGGTGATCATAGCTAAGGGCCACGTACATCATGGGCCGTATTTTTATCTCATCATCGACAACCACCGGCCGTTTTTCAATTTTATGCATCCCCAATATGCCGCTTTGGGGCATATTTAAAATCGGGGTGCTGAGCAGAGATCCAAACACTCCGCCGTTACTTATAGTGAATGTGCCTCCCTCCAGATCGGACAGCTCAAGGCGATTGTTTTTTATTTTATCCACATAGTCCACAATAGCTTGTTCGAGTTGGGCAAAGCTTAAAGTCTCAGCATTACGAATGACCGGGACCACCAGACCGCGGGCAGTGCCCATGGCAACACCGATATGGTGATAGTGGTGATAGACAATTTCTTTTCCGTCAATAAATGCGTTAATCTCAGGAAATTCTTTAAGGGCGTCCACGCATGCTTTGATAAAGAAGGACATAAATCCCAGGGATACGCCATACTTTTCACGAAAGCTTTCCTTGAACTGGGTCCGGATGTCCATGGTACGGCTCATGTCGATCTCGTTAAAAGTGGTGAGCATGGCGGTATTCTGTTTGGCTTCCACAAGGCGTGATGCAATACGCTGGCGAATCGGACTCATGGGTTTGCGGCTAATCTCTTCCCCTACGGGCGAAACGGGTTCCGAGGATATTTCAGACTCTGAAACCGGAAGTTTCCGGGTTTCAGGCGGCGCAGGTTCGGAGACCTGAACCGCTGCCTGGGCCTGTTCCAGGTATAAGAGAACATCGCCCTTGGTAATTCTGTTGCCCGGCCCGGTGCCGGTGACGGCGGTAACATCGATATTTTTTTCTGCAACCAACCGCCGCACCGACGGCGGAATGACTTGCCGTATTTCGGGCAGTGGCAGTTCCGTGGGTGCTTTTTCGGGTAAAACCACGGCCGGACCCGGTTCCTCGATTTCTACTGGTGGCGCCGAAGGCATTTCCTCTTCTTCTTTTGGCGGGGCCGGTTTGGATGGATAAGCGGGTGCAACTTCGGTTTCGATAATCCCCACGACCGTGCCGATCGCAACGGTTTCCCCTTGGGATACACGGATCTTTAAAACTCCTGAAGCCTCGGCCACGATTTCCAGTGTTACTTTGTCGGTTTCCACAACAAAGAGCGGGTCGTCTTTTTGAACCGTATCTCCGTCCTTTTTGTACCACTCCACAAGAACCGCTTCCTGCACGGATTCTCCAACATTCGGAATTTTGATTTCTATCTCCATGTTTGCTCCTTTGCCCTATCCCGGATAAACCAGAAAAGTTACAAGTGAGCTAAAGTTTGAAGTGAGCTAAAGTTAAGGAGTCGCTACGCTCCGGCTTTTATACAGATTGGAAGTATTCCTTAACTTTAGGCACTTTAGATCACTTTAGGCATTTCACACTTAATTGGTTAAACATTTTTTTTGCCATAACAAGCACAAAATTTACAACTAAGGTACTAACCACAGGAAAGAAAACGTTAATCGTTCACTTTTCAGCTATGCCCACAGCCTCTTGGATGACGGCATTCTGCTCCTTGCGATAGACATTGGGAAAACCGGTTGCCGGGCTGGCCGAGGCTTTTCGACCGATATATCCAACCGGCTTTCCGGTTAATTTTTCGAGACGATGACGAACAAAAAACCAAGCCCCCATGTTCTCCGGCTCTTCCTGAACCCAGAAGTATTGCCTGGCTTTGCGGTATTTCTTGATCACATTTTTCAGCGAACTTTCAGGAAAGGGATAGAGCTGTTCCAGGCGCAAAACAGCAGTATCATTTTTTTTCGCTTCTCGGCGTTTTTGAAGTAATTCATAAAATATCTTGCCGCTGCAAAAAAGGACTCGGTTGCTGTTTTTTAAGGTGTCCGGGTCATCAAGTACTTGCTGAAATGATCCGGAAGCCATGTGGCCAAGATCGGAAACCGCCAGGGGATGGCGTAAAAGACTTTTTGGCGCCATAACCACAAGGGGCTTGCGAAAACCGCTTATTACCTGGCGCCGGATGAGATGAAAATACTGGGCGGGCGTGGTGAGATTGCAAACCTGGATATTATCGCCCGCACACAATTGCAAGAAACGCTCCAGGCGGGCACTGGAATGTTCAGGACCCAACCCTTCCCATCCGTGAGGAAGCAGTAAAACCAGGCCGCTTAAACGCTGCCATTTTGTTTCTCCGCTGGCAATGTAAAGATCGATGACCGATTGGGCGTTGTTGGCAAAATCTCCGAACTGTGCCTCCCAGATGACAAGACCTTTAGGCTGTGCCAGAGAGTAACCGTACTCAAAGCCAAGGATACCCGCTTCGGAAAGCATGCTGTCGTACACCGAGAAGTAGCCTTGGTTTTTAGCCACGCTATTCAGCGGCAAATATTCTTTTCCGCTTTGGGTATCAATTAAAACACTATGGCGCTGGCTGAAAGTGCCGCGGCCGCTGTCCTGGCCGCTTAAACGGATGGGAATCCCTTCTGCCAACAACGAGGCAAAGCAAAGGGCCTCTGCATTGGACCAATCGATATTTTCTCCCTTTTCAACGCAATCGAGACGTTTTTTTAACAGTCGTTTGAGTTTGTGATTCAAGGAAAATCCATCCGCAACCGTGTTCAGTTTACGGGCAAAGGAAACGAGTTTTTCCTCCGGCACTCCGGTTTTCAGAGCTTCATGGGAGTAACGTCCGTGAAAATTTGTCCAGTTTTCATAAAAACGGGATTCGGGAAAGATGCAAACGCTCTCATGCACCTCCTGATATGTCCTGTTCAGGCGGCTGTTTATTTTATCCTCCATACCCGCAAGATCTTTTGGTGTTATCAGGCCTTCTTTTATCAATTTGGCACTGTATATTTTATAAAGGGGCGGCCGCTCTTTGATTCGTTCATACATCAGGGGCTGGGTGAAATAAGGCTCGTCGCCTTCATTATGACCGTACCTGCGGTAACAGATCACATCGATGACCACATCTTTGTTATAGGCCTTCCGGTATTCGGCGGCAAGCCGGGCAACATGAACAGCGGCTTCCGGATTTTCGCCATGCACATGGAAAATGGGGACCATGAGCATTTTAGCCACATCCGTGGCGTATCGGGTGGAGCGGGCATTTTCGGGAAGCGTTGTATATCCGATCTGGTTATTGATGATCAAATGGATTGTGCCGCCGGTTTTATAGCCTGCTATCTGAGACATATTAAGGGTTTCGGTTACAACACCCTGACCGGCAAAGGCTGCGTCGCCATGGATTAAAAGCGGTAAGACCCTGCTCTTTTTGTCGCCTCCAAGCATGTCCTGGCGGGCCCTGGCAAACCCTTGAACAACCGGATTCACGGACTCTAAATGGCTTGGATTGTTGACCAGAAATATGCGAAGAGAGTGACCCTCGTAGGTCTTTATATCCGCCAGATAACCGTTGTGGTACTTGACGTCGCCGGAGCCGAAGATGTTGTCCGGATCATGGCAGCTTTCAAATTCACTGAAAATTTCTTGGTAAGACTTATTCAGGATATTGGTCTGGACATTCAAACGGCCGCGGTGGGCCATGCCCAAAATTATTTCGCGGCAACCCTGCCGGCCGGCCAAACTGACAAGAAGATCAAGCATGGGGATAATGGCTTCCGCACCTTCCAGGGAAAACCGCGTCTGGCCCAAATAGGTTTTGTGAAGGAACTGTTCAAACAGGGCGGATTCATAAAGTTTTCCTAAAATTCTAAGCTTATCTTCAGGATTCAGATCCGGGCGGTTTCGAACCGGTTCCATGCGATCCTGCAACCAGCGGCGTTCATCAGGATCCTGGAGATGCATAAATTCTACGCCGATAGATCTGGAGTAGGTTTCTTTTAGAATATCGATGATATCCCGCAGCGAAGCCGAATTGCTTTTGGAAACACTTTGGGCGTAAAACAGGGTATCCAGATCTTTAACGGTAAGATTGAAAGCCGCTAGATTCAGTAGAGGATGGTCGGTGGGACAGGACGTAAGGGGATCCAGACAGGCCAGTAAATGGCCGATATTACGATAACGAGATATCAGTGCTTGCACACTGGATTGTCGCAGCGCCTGCTCTTCATCACAAACGGGTGCGGCTTCCCTATATTGGACACCGGCCAATTCAAAGCCTTGAAAGAAAAAACGCCAATCCGGAGATACCGCCTTGGGATTGGCTTTCCACCGTTCATATTGGGCGTCGATGAAATCCGCATTAAACGTTTCAAATAGGTTCATGCGCTTGCGTCCAATTCTTAAGATTTTTCAGGGATCACCGGTCACCCGCCATCTGTCTTTCCGGTTTGTTCCATAAGAAATCCTTACGGGCAACATTCCGGTTGTTGCCGGTCCGGAATTAAGGGTTGACGGCTTCGTAAAAAGTCCAACTTCTGTGTTGCGCTGCATCCTTCGTCACTGCAGCGTACTATATGTACGCTCTCCACGGGACCGGCGGATAGCCAATTCCTCAGGATTTGCGCGCCTTGAATTTGGATCTTTTTATTTTGCCGTCGTATTGTGACTTTTTACTAGTTCATCAAGGGTTCACTCAAAAAGAATTTCGCATTTTGGATGCCGATAAATTCCGACCGGCCGCGTTACGAAGACTCGAAATAAAATGACTAATCTCCCATCTCAGCCATAT
>MAXL01000011.1 GCA_001751005.1 Desulfobacterales bacterium S5133MH16 | reverse complement strand
CTTGACTCGCCCCGAACATTAAGTGAGTGGCACGTGAAGCTTGTTGAAATTTTAGAGGAGTTTTTTGCGCCGGATGAGGATTCAGAACAGGAAATACAGGTTCTGCGGCGAATTCTGGATAGCTTGTCACGGACAGAAAAATTATCCGGATTTGATGGGCCTGTGGAACTTGAAGTGGTCAAATGCTTTTTGGAGAATCTTCTTGAATCCGTAAATTTTGGAACCGGTTTTATCTCAAGCGGTGTAACCTTTTGCGCGATGCTCCCCATGAGAAGCATCCCCTTTAAAGTGGTTTGCCTTGTGGGGATGAACATGGATGCTTTCCCGCGCGAATCAAAAATATTAAGCTTTGATCTGATGGCAAAAAATCCAAGGATCGGCGACCGGTCACGGCGAAATGACGACAAATACCTTTTCCTGGAAGCCATTATCTCGGCCAGAAATAAATTCTATATAAGTTATGTGGGCCAGAGCATCCGTGACAATACACGGATTGCCCCGTCTGTTCTTGTGAGCGAACTCATGGATTATATGAAGGAAGGATTCGGCCTTTCAGAAGATCAGATGGTCACATTGCACAGACTCCAGGCCTTTTCACCGGAATATTTTAAATCCGGCGGTAAACTGTTCAGTTATTCCCGGGAAAATTTTGCAGCGAGTTGCAGCAGGTATGAGCGCAAAGATATTCCCGGTTTGATTTCGAGCAAGCTGCCCGATCCTGCCCAAGAATGGAAACATCTTGACATTAAAGAGTTAAGCGCCTTTTTCAGCAATCCGGCCAAATTTCTCCTTGAAAAGCGTCTGGGCATATATTTGTCTGAGAGGGCAGATGTGTACGATGAAAGAGAAAATTTCAGTCTGGGGCATCTGGAAAAATATGTGATCGATCAGGAAATGGTGTTAAACAGGCTATCCGGATCAGATCTCAAAGATTTTTTCCTTGTGAAAAAGGCCTCCGGGCAACTCCCTCACGGAAATGTGGGAGAATTTGTCTATAATGAAATGAGTCTGGATGCTGAAGGTTTTGTCAGGAAAATTGAAGATCACATAACCGGCAAACACTTGGATGATCATACTGTTGACATTAACATTGCGGGTTTTAATCTTTGCGGCCGCCTTACGGATGTTTATGAACAGGGGCTGATCCGGATTCAATATGTAAAAGCAAAGCCTAAATATCTATTAAAAACATGGGTTAATCATGTTGTGCTTTGTGCTTTGGTTGAAGGTAGACGACCGGTTAAAAGCTTTCTTTTATGCAAAGATGCCGCCTGGGAATTTGCCCCGGTTTCAAACTCCACCGATATTCTAAACGGTCTTCTTGAACTTTTTTGGAAGGGCATGTCAGAGCCGCTGCACTTTTTTCCCGAATCCTCCTTTGAATATGCTCGCAAGCTCCTGCTGAAAAATCAAACGATACCGGCGGCCTTAAACTATGCCAAAAACAAATGGACCGGGAGCGATTTTGCAAGGGGAGAGTCGGAAGATCCGTATTTTGAGCGTTGCTTCGGCAAAACCGACCCCCTTGATGATAAATTTGAAAAAATATCAGAGGAGGTCTTTGCACCGTTATTGGATCATTGTAGGGAAATAGTATTACCCTAAATGATCGTAAACAAAATGGGAAAAATATTTTATTATGACAACGGTGGGTGATATGCAAACATACCCGGAAATATAACGCCGATTCCCTGATATTTCATAACTTCTTTCTTAAAAGGCTCATTTCCACGGCAAAAACAACATCCTAAGCCTAAAATCATTCCCGTTCTATAATAAATTAATTATATCAGATTAACAACCGTTGGCGCATCATTTCTCGTATGTTACGGCGACCGTCTATAATGCCGTGGACAATAACCACTTTACCGACGATCTGATAGATTATTCGAAAATTTTTAATGACAATTTGACGGCATAACATTTCGATGAGACCTTCAAGTTCAGATGGGACGTGGCCACGCTCAGGGTTATGTGACAAGCTGTCACAAGCCTGCGAGAGTGTTTCGTATAACCGCTTGGCCGTTTCAGGCCTTCCATCGGCTTTGATGTAGCGGTAAATTTTTAACAGGTCTTGCCTGGCCCCGGTGGTAAATTCGACAGCAAAGCTCATTTTTTAGAAAAATCCTTTGAAATCATGTCGTCAAATTCTTTAAGCAGTTGACCGGCCGGAATGGTTTTTCCTTCTTCAAAGTCCTTTTGCCCTTGAGCGACCATTTTGAGCAGAGCCAGGGCCTCTTGAATCCGCTCGTACTCGGTGATATCCTGAATGACCGCTTTAGCTACTCCGTGTTGGGTAATGATCATGGTGCCGTGCTGTTCGTTAAGCTTACGGATCACATCGGCAGCATGCGCCTTAAAATAGCTAATAGGTTTTATGGCTTGACTAAGTTCCATGGAATGATCCTTTCTTGGTATTTTTATGATCTATTAATAGACCATAAAAAGTTGTTTGTCAATATATATTACTGGCCTGTTTTTTTATAGCGGATCAGCGGAAATAATCCATTTAAATCATTTCTGAAAAATTCTTGGCCTTCCTAGGGCTCAAACCTCAGGTGGGTGAGGCTGTTATCTCTAAGAGGTCAAGTAGGCATGATATCAAAAATCGAACTGGCTTGGCTTCTGTTTTGCAGAAACTTATAAACTTAAGAGCGTTCCCATCTGTAATGTCAATATGTCACGGATGTCCCGTAAATTTCCTGATGGTCAATTGTTGCGAGGCATGTCATCAGCTTGTCGTAAGATGTGTCGTAAGATTGTCGCAAATTCAGCTTAAGTTTATATCCGGTAATGGATGCCATGTCGTAGTATGATGTCATAGCTTGTCACAGCTCCGTGTCATAGTATGTCGCACCTAATTGCTTCAAACGGCTCTCTACTATCAAATAGTGTTTTGTTGGGTCTGTTGGACTTGTGGCTTTTTCAAAGATCAATCCTTTGTCGATTATCGCTTTAAGGTCCCTCTGTAATGTCCGACGGTTGACCTCAGGGCACAAGCGCTCGTAGTCCTGAATGGTCAGGCAGTCGTGTTCCAAGATGTGTCCGAGGGCTTTGGCCTGGCGATCCGAAAGTTTGTGTTCCTTGGTAAGCACATCCAGGCGGATGGCCTGCTCCCCGCGATCTCTGACCTCGGCAAGCTGGGTGCTCAGGCCTTCAATAAAATACTCTATCCAACCTGTCATATCCATATTATTTTCCCGGACGCCCTGAATCGCTTGGTAGAATGTGGCGCGATCCCGGTCATAGTATTCGCTAATAGTAAACAGTCGTTTGAAATCGTATCCTGTCCGGTAGAGGCACAGGGTGGAGAGCAGCCGTGATGTTCGTCCGTTGCCATCCAGAAACGGATGGATATGAACAAGCTGAAACTGGGCGATCCCGCTTATCAACACGGGGTGTGTTTCGGCTTCTCTGTTGAGATAATTCACCAACTCGGCCATCATGATGTGTACATCATGCGCCGGAGGCGGCGTATAAATCGTCTCTCCGGTAACAGAGTGGACCACGTAATTTTGAATTTTTCGGTACTCACCCGGAGCCGCCGACTTGACCCGGACACCTTCCACCAGCCGTTTATGGATTTCCCGGATCAAGCCTTCAGTGATCGGATCGCCGCTCTTGAGATACTCGGAAACAAAATTAAAGGCCTTACGGTAGTTCAACAGCTCCCGTGCTTCATCCGGATCGGCCTCGGGTACACTGTCGCCTTGCCACAGACGCTCGGCTTGTTCCAGCGTCAATTGTGTACCTTCCTTTTCAAAACTATCCCATTGAACAGGCGTATTGGCTTTGTAAAGTTTTTTCAGTAGTTGATTTGCACAGGGGTTTTGTATTCGTTCGTCAATGT
>MAXL01000010.1 GCA_001751005.1 Desulfobacterales bacterium S5133MH16 | reverse complement strand
TCACCCACGGTCACATTATGAGCAATGTGAACAAGGTTATCTGTCTTAACTCCACGTTTTATCCAGGTTTTACCAAAAGTGGCTCTGTCAATTGTATTCCCCGCACCAATTTCCACATCATCATCTATCCGGACAATACCGGTATGGGGAATCTTGTAATACTTTTTCCCGTCAGGAGCAAAACCGAAACCGTCACTCCCGATAACCGTCCCGGCATGTATTATCACCCGGTTTCCTATTGTACAACGCTCTAGGATTGTCACATTGGAGTGAATCTTTACATCGTTTCCCATGACAGCGTTGTCGCCGACAACCACGTTGGGACGAAGCGTAATTCGATGACCAACAGTGACGTTATTTCCAATCACAACAAAAGGAGCTATGGTCGCTTCCCGGCCGCATACAAAATTTTTGCCGATATTTGCGTATGAACTTATACCGGGTTCCGGTTTTAAAGGGGGATAAAAAAGGTTCAAAACCATGGCAAAAGCAAGCTGGGGATTGTCCACCTGTAGAATGTTTTTTGTAGAAGCTTGAAAATCACGTGGAACGATAATCGCCCCGGCATCTGTTTCATCAATCTTTTTTAAAAATTTTGCATTGCCGGCAAATGTTATTTCATCACCGGAAGCATCATCAAAAGGCGCAACGCCAAAAATATTTTTATTTCTATCCCCTTTTATCTCGCCGTTGACAATTTCGGCTATCGTGGCCAGTGACAGTTCCATTTTGAATTTTACCTATCAGCGTTGATTATTTTTGCTTTGTGTTTTTATCCTTTTCAGCGTTCCGGGCAAAACTGGCATTGTATTTCTGAATTAACCGGTCGGTGATATCGATTGTGTTTGGGGAATACATCACTCCGGCCTCCCGTTTTTCGAGAATAAGAAGAAAACCTTCCTTTTTACCCATTTCATCAATAATAGTTAAGATCTTTTCCTGAATTCGGCCTACAAGTTTTTTTTCATGCTCCTTGAACTCAGCCACATATCTTTTCTGTAACGTTTTAAAATCATTGATCTTTATCCTTATCTCACGTTCTTTCTCTTCCCGCATCTCCCTACTCATTACAAGCGCTTCACGTTCAAGCTTGTTTTTTGTCGCTTCGATTTCTTCTCCCTTTTTCTTGAGATCAGCCTCTATCTTTTTGCCCTGTTTATTGATTTCAGCCGTTGCCTTTTTGCCGGCACTTGATGTCTTAAGAATTCTCTGAAAATCTACAATACCTATTTTAGCGACATCTGCTCCATAAGAAGAAGCAAGTAAACAAAAACAAATAACTGTTGCTACAAAAGTCACTTTACACGTCCGCATTTTATTCCCCCTTCAAAGATAGTCTAATTGTTTTTTTATAAAACTGCTCTAAAACTCAACGATTTAACCATTTATAGTTGTCAGAAAGACGTACCCATTCCAAATTCCCACTGTCCCCCTGATCCCACGTCATCAATTATGAACCCTCTCTCAAGACGGATAGGACCCATGGGAGAATACCATCTGAAACCGAATCCCGCGGTTTGTCTCAAATTGCCCAGGTCTATACTTTCACCGTCATTATAAACATTTCCCGTATCATAAAAGAGAAGACCAACAAGCCCTTGCTTCTTAAGCAAGGGAAATATGAGTTCTACATTAAATTGTACAAATTTGTCTCCGCCGATTTCATCACCGTTTTCATCTAAAACGTAAATGTCTTGCCAGTCATAGCCGCGCAATGAGTTTAGGCCTCCCAGATAAAATCGTTCATAATCCGGGAGGATTCCGCCTGAGTTTTCCTGGACATAACCGATTTCGCCGTGCAGAAAAGTCACAATATCCTTGAACACAGGTATGTACCACCCGGTTTCCCCCAGATATTTTGTAAAGGCGACATCTCCGCCAAGGCCGGCATATTCCACCGATACAATGTGCCGGGATCCTTTTGTGGGATTAAATCTTTTGTTCCTCGAGTCGTAAACCAAAGAGGTTGTTATACTGCTTGTTGTATTCTTGCCTTCCAGATCTTTAATCGATTCCGAAGCATTCTCTGAGATATTGTCTATATCTGCAACTTCGTAATTATAACCAATAGATGCCCGCATAAAATTATAGACAGGGTAGCTGAACCTAAAACCTCCTCCCCTGCTTTTCTTGTCGTATGTATCATAATCGGTTTCCCAGTCATACAGATCAAATCTTGCTGACAGAGGAATATCAAACAGCCAGGGCTCCGTAAAATTCAGTTTATACAGGGTTGTCGTCCCTCCGATTTGGGCGTCAAGTCCAAGGATCTGGCCACGCCCAAATAGGTTATTCTGAGTAATGGAGGCCATGCCAAAAACACTTTCCGTGGTGCTGTAACCGGCACCAAAAGAAAAAGTGCCTGTAGGCTTTTCAGTCACGTCGATTTTCAAAATCATTTTGTCGTCGGCACTTCCCTTTACCGTGTTAATCTTTATGTCCTCGAAATAATCGAGCCGGTAGAGATTGCGGACGCTCCGTTTTAACCCCCTACCGTTGAAAAGTTCCTGTTCATACACCATAAGTTCACGCCGGATAACCTTGTCCCTGGTCTTTTTGTTCCCGCCGATAACAATGTTTTCAAAATAGACCAGGTTACGTTTTGCGACAACATAGGCAATATTAACTATCAATTCATCAAGATTTTTGTCAATCCTGGGAGATATTTCGGCATGGGCATAACCCTCATCTGAATACAGATCCGTAAGGGCCAGCACATCGTTACGAACGATTTCACGGTTATAATAGGTTTCCTTGGTAATTTTTAGTTTTTTCTTTAATTCCTCCTCGGATAAGATAAGGTCACCGGTTATGTTCACCTTGCCGACCTTGAACCGTGGCCCTTCAACAATTTTTATGGTAATATCTATCGAGTCTTCACAAAATTCAATTTGCGGTTCCCCTACCTTGGCCTGGATATAACCGTTGTTGTAATAAAAAGCTGAAAGTTTGGCGATATCCTGTTCGAGATTCTCCCTGTTCAGCTCTCCGGATGAGGTCATCCACGAAAAGAACCCCTTTTCAGACGTTTCCATCATTTTTTTCAGCTTTTTGTCTTTATAAGCATTGTTCCCTTCAAATATAATATGTCTTATCAGGACATTTTCACCCTCTTGGATAATGAATTCCAGGTCAGCCTGATTCGTTTCCAATTGATGAATAGTGTAACTAACTTTTACATTATGATAGTTCTTTTCTTTATAGAGCTCTTCTATCCGTTTAATGTTGCTGCGAACCTTGAATATATTCAGTATTGAACCTGTCCGGATACTCAAATTTTCTTTGATCTCGTCATCCTTATAGAGCTTGTTGCCCTGAAAACGAATAATCCGGATAGTCGCTTTTTCCTTTACCTTGAATATGATTACCTTGCCCTGGGGGCTTTCTTCGGCATCAATCCGGATATCTTCAAAATATCCCATCGAATATACCGCCTTAAGGTCTTGAGAAAGGCTTTTGGCAATATATACGTCGCCGGGTTTTGTTTTTATGTTTTTTTTGATAGCGTCTCCCTCTATCCGCTTATTACCGGTAACGAGCACTTTGGCAACCTTCTCCCGCTTAAAAAGTTTCAGGCTCATATCCCCAACAAGTTGCTTCACGGTTCCGGGCACGTTTCCTATACCCTGGCCCTCTTTAACTAAAACGCCGACAGACTCCTCTCCAAAAGATTCTATCATCTTTGCAACCAGGATGAATTTTTGCCCGATCCATGTCAAGCTGCCCCAGACAACATAGTCGGCACCGCTTTTAACACCAACATTCCGAATTTCTTCGATAGTTTCAGTATGTTTCTCCCTTTCAAAATCAAGAATCATTTCCGGTTTCAGTATAACAGCACCTTCCTGTTTAAGGTCTTTTTTGATCATATCCGAAATTTCGGTTTGCATATATGAAAGATCTTTAACCGCATGTATTTCAAATGGTAATACCAAAACCCGCACTGCTTCTGAAGAATGTGCCGTGTTCGGTAAAAAGCATAGTATTGCGATAATAATCAAGCATAATCGTCTTAACATAGAACTCCCAATTGCCCTAATTCTCAGATCCATAAACTCCAAATTTTACCAGCTGTCCGTCGACAATTGTCATGCTGCGTGACATGTAAGATGCAAGTTCCATGTTATGTGTCACCACTATCAGAGTCATGCAAAACTCTTTGTTTAACTCCAGAAGCAGGCTGTGGACGCGCTCACTGCTTCCCTTATCAAGATTACCCGAGGGCTCATCGGCCAGAAGAATAACCGGATTGAGGACAAGGGCTCTGGCAAGCGAAACCCGTTGCTGTTCGCCCCCTGAAAGCTTTCCGACTCTGAAATTTAACCTGTCTTTAAGTCCCACCCGGATAAGAATCGCCTCTGCAGCATCCCTGGCTTTTTGTTTGCTCAGCCCTTTAATCAGTGCCGGCATCATGACATTTTCAAGAGCAGAAAACTCCGGAAGCAGATAATGAAACTGGAACACAAAACCTAAAGACTCGTTCCGAAATTGTGCCAGCCTGGTATTATCAAAAAGAAAGATATCTTCACCCTGGAAAAGATACGTCCCGCTATCGGGCCTGTCGAGCGCTCCCAGCAGGTGTAGCAGCGTAGACTTGCCGATACCCGACGCTCCGACTATTGCCAAAGTTTCTCCGGCCTTTAAATCAAGGTTTGCCCGTTTTAAGATATCAATACGGGCGCCGCTGGTGTTGTAACTCTTACATAGGCCTTGCACCGACAAGAAATGGTCTGTAACAGGCTTTTTTCGGTTGTTCCCGGAGTTAACCATAACGGATCGCTTCAACAGGGTTGAGTTTGGACGCCTGACGCGCCGGATAGAGTGTGGCTAAAAAACATATCACCATTGCAGCAGCGGCTATTATAAAAACATCCAGAGCCTCCAGTCGTACCGGAAGGGTTGATATATAATACACATCTCCCGGAAGCTCGATAAACTTATATTTCTCCAGCAATTTACACATGATAAACCCAAGGCATACCCCCAGCGTAGTGCCCATGAAACCGACGACCATTCCCTTGAAGATAAAAATCTTCCTGATACTGCCATCCATGGCTCCCATGGCTTTTAATATGGCAATATCTTTGGTCTTTCCCATCACCATCATAATCAGTGTGCTTGCGATGTTAAATGCTGCCACAAGAACAATAAGCGCCAGAATAATAAACATAACCGTCTTTTCCAGTTTAAGAGCGGAAAACAGATTGTGATTCATCTGCATCCAGTCCCTGGCCCAATAAGGAAATCCAACATCAGCGAGTATCTTATCTGCGATATGCCTTGCATTATAAATATCATTTACCCTGACTTCAATGCCGGTGACGGAATCTTCCATGTGTAAAATTTTCTGGGCATCCCTTAAATGGATGTAAGCCAGGGATCCATCATATTCATACATACCCGACTCGAACAGACCCGCCACCTGAAAACGCTTCATGGCAGGCAGGTATCCCATGGGAGAAATCATTCCCCTGGATGATATCAAATAAACCGCATCACCCATGCCCAAACCCAGATTTCTGGCAAGCTCCTTGCCAAGAATTACACCCGGCACAGAACCGGTAGTGTCCTTTCCCTGATACATCTTTTTTATATTCAGTAAAGCCGAACTTTCTAGAACCTTTATTACCCTGCCTGCCGATTCCGGATCTATGCCTCTTAAAACAGCCCCGGATACTCCTGACGATGTACGGAGCATGATCTGGGTGTAAATAAAAGGAGTGGCAGCTTCAACTCCGTTCGTATTAACAACCTGGCCCAGTATTTTGTGATAATCGGAAAAGGGACTACCGTGGCGCATGATCACCACGTGTGATTCAATGCCAAGTATACGGTTTTTAAGATCGGACTCAAATCCGGCCATTACAGCTATTACTACGATTAATGCCATTACGCCCACAGTTACCCCGGCAATGGAAAGCATGGTAATGAGCGAAATGAAGGTCTCTTTCTGCTTGGCCCTTAGATAGCGGCCGCCTATGAAATATTCAAAAGACATAATAATTACTGGTTATAGGTTATTAGTTTCTCAATTGTGAATCTTGTGTATTTTATGTCAAAAAATTTATCCAAGCTAATTAAGTGTGAAGTGTCTAAAGTGATCTAAAGTGCCTAAAGTTAAGGAATATTGCCAATTTATATAAAAGCTGGAGCGTAGCAACTCCTTAACTTTAGTTCACTTTAGGCACTTTTCCGGTTATCCATTACCCCTTTCAACCGGTTTCATGTGCGGGAAAAGAATAACCTCTCGGATCGAAACAGAATCGGTGAACAACATGGCAAGACGGTCAATGCCTATTCCCTCTCCGGCGGTGGGGGGCATACCATACTCCAATGCTTCGATGTAATCCTCGTCCATGTAATGGGCCTCTTTGTCGCCCGCTTCCCTGTCTTCAACCTGCTGCAAAAATCTCTCTTTCTGATCAACAGGATCATTCAGCTCTGAAAATCCATTGGCAATCTCATGGCCCGCGATGAAGAGTTCAAACCGGTCCGCAAGTTCGGGTTCGGTATCGCTCCGTCTGGATAGCGGCGAAATCTCTACCGGGTACCCTGTTATAAATGTGGGCTGCAAAAGTTTAGGCTCCACAAGCACATCAAAAATCTTTGCGATAATTTTTCCAAGACGTCCGGTCTTAGTAACCTGGATCTTGTTTGAAGCGGCGAATTCAAGCAGACCCTCCCGGTGGTTCATCAGACCGGCATCAATACCCCCAAACTCCTCCATGGCAGAAGCAAGGGATATTCGACGCCACTTGGCGCCGAAATCGATAGTATTCCCCTGATATTGTATTGAGGTCGACCCGGTCACCTCCCGAGCCACATGACAGAACATCTCTTCGGTAAGATCCATCAAATCTTCGTATCTGGCATATGTCTGGTAAAATTCAAGCATGGTAAATTCGGGATTGTGACGGGTTGAAATCCCTTCATTTCTGAAACTTCTATTGATTTCGAAAACCCTTTCAAACCCCCCGATAACCAGACGCTTTAAATAAAGTTCAGGGGCTATGCGTAAAAACAGATCCATTCCCAGGGCATTGTGATGGGTCACAAACGGTGTGGCTTCGGCGCCACCAGGAACCGGTTGCATCATAGGGGTTTCCACTTCAAGGAAATCCCGGTCAAGTAGAAAGGTGCGGATGACCTGAATGATCCTGCTACGCTTGATAAAAATATCCCGAACATCTGAATTCATTGCCAAATCGATGTAGCGACGACGATAACGCTTTTCCGGATCTTTCAGCCCGTGAAATTTTTCCGGAAGCGGTCTGGCTGACTTGCAGACGAGCTTAAATTCCTTGACCAGAAGTGTCCATTCTCCTGTTCTGGTCTTAAACATTCCACCGTTTAGTCCGACAAAATCACCGATATCGAGCTGTTTAAACAGATTATAAGATTTTTGGCCTATTTTGTCTTTTCTCAAATATGCCTGAAGCTGTCCGGTTCGGTCCCTGAATCTGATAAAGGATGCCTTGCCAAACCTGTTTATGGCCATCATACGGCCGGCAACAACAAACACAGGGCTGTCCTCGGCAAGTGAATCCGGTGCATCTTCTACGGCCTTTTTGATATCGCTTACCGTATGTAAAACAACAAAATCGTTGGGATAAGGATTAATATTGTTTCTTTTTAAGTCTAATAGCTTCTTTTTTCGTTTCTCAATGATATCGCTTTTTTTGTCCATAAGGATTCAACAACAAATCTGTATGATTTTAATTTTCTAAATAACAAAGCCAAAGTTGACGGCCTCGTAAAAAGCTAAGTTATGCCGCTTCGCGGCACTGTAACCGAAAATAACTTGTCAATCATATCAAAAGGTTATGATTTAGTTATTTGAAAGTCAAAATCCGACGGCAAAGTAAAAAGATCCAAATTCAAGGCGCGCAAATCCTGAGGAATGAAGCGTACTTATAGTACGCTGCAGTGACGAAGGATGCAGCGCAACGCAGAAGTTGGACTTTTTACGAAGCCGTCAAACTTATTTTGCTAACCCATTTAAAAATAGGTGTCAAGACTAAGTTGGCGGATCTCTTCGCTTTAATTTAAAAGAAAACTTGGTTCCCCGATCTACTTTACTCTCAACATCAAGCCATGTATCGTAAGTTTCGAGTATGCTGTGAACGATGGAAAGTCCGAGACCTGTCCCACTGGATTTTGTTGTGAAAAAGGGATCAAAAATCGACTGCATATGCTCATCTGAAATGCCGCAGCCATTGTCGCTGACTTCGATACCTGCATAATTGTTCTTTAGAGGATATGTTTTAATCCCGACAAGTCCTTCACCCTCGATAGCCTCAGCAGCATTTAAAAGTAAATTCCAGATCACCTGGCGCAAATGCACCGGATCCATTTCAATCCAGATATTTGAGGAAAACTCGCTTATAATCGAAACTTTGCCGGTAGCGACTTTATCCTTTTCAAATAGTTTGACAGTCTCTGTCAGGGCGTTTTCGAGTTCTATTTTTTCAATTTTACCTGCCGGCGGCTTTGCAAACAAAAGAAAATTGTTCGCCAGGGCGCTCAACCTGTCTGTCTCACGCAAAACGATCTGCATCAGCTTGTCATGTTCAGGGTCATACGGAACTTCTTTTCTTAAAATTTGTATGGAGCCTGACAGAGAAGCCAGAGGATTTTTAATTTCATGAGTTATGCCGGCCGCCATCTCGCCCATATAGACCATCTTTTCCACGCGTTTCATTCGATCCTCAAGGGCCGAAAGCTCGTTTCTTGCTCTTCTCAGCTGTTCCGACAGAAAACCGCTCAGAAAAGCAACGGCAAAACA
The DNA here is from genome assembly GCA_001751005.1 of Desulfobacterales bacterium S5133MH16. Classification (GTDB taxonomy): domain Bacteria; phylum Desulfobacterota; class Desulfobacteria; order Desulfobacterales; family UBA11574; genus S5133MH16. Next base: position 1,992 of record MAXL01000010.1, on the reverse strand, counting down.
GGCCGCCATGGTAATCACTACCTTGAAAAGGACTTGGCTCCAGGCATAATCCAAGATGATATGACCCCCATCCACGCCAAAGGGGTTAATAATACCGTAGTATTCAAGGTCAATCAGAGTGCCGTACTGGATACTGCAAAGCACGGCCATGACCATGCTTCCTCTCCTGAAAAGGAGCATACTCGAATAGATAATAACTACCAGATAAAGAAATGAAAAAATGCTTGCAAAACTGCCGGTAACAAAAATTATTATTGTTACCGTAAAGGTGTCGATCCCGATCTGTATATAAGCAAAAACAAGTTTTCGCTTTATATGTTTAAAAATTAAAGCGTAGCAAAAAGAAAGCAGGAAAATTGTAACGATAAGTCCGTAAAAAATCAGGAGGGATCCCGTTAGATGGAAAGGTTTTTCACTAAATTGCAGGATAATCGTCGATCCCAGCAATAGTGAAGTAAAAACGACCCGTAAAAACATAACCCATTCGAGCCTATGATACAAATCATCTTCGGACTTGTTTGAGGAACCGGGCATAATATACGTCTCTGATATTCCATACCCCTATGAGCGGAGCGAATAAAGCAACTATTCAAACATTCCAATTAGGGCGAAGCACCTAATTTCATGGTTAACCAAGGGCAGCCGCCATCTTGAATATGGGCAGATACATGGATACGACCAGACCGCCGATAACCACACCCAGAAATACAAGCATAAACGGTTCTATCAACGAAGTCATGTTTTCCACCGCCTGGTCAACCTCTTCGTCGTAAAAATCGGCGATCTTGTCTAACATGGTATCAAGTGCGCCGGTAGATTCACCGACAGCAATCATCTGGCATACCATGGACGGAAAAACGCCGCTTTCAGCAAGAGGATCGGACATGGTACGGCCTTCAGCAATGGCGGATCGGGTTTCGTATATAGCCTTTTCAATTGTTTTGTTACCTGCTGTTTTGGCAACAATTTCAAGTGCATCTAAAATCGCAACACCGCTGGCAAGCATTGTTCCCATGGTGCGTGTAAACTTGGCCACCGAGGCTTTGCGAACTAAAAGCCCCAATACCGGCAGTTTGAGAAAAAGGTCATCCATAAAGGCTCGTCCTTTTTCGGTTTTATAAAATCTTTTGAATGTAAATATTGCCAAAACTATGGCGACAATGATATAAAAAATATTTGATTTGACAATCCTGCTCATGTTTACAACAATTTGTGTGGGAACCGGAAGAGCGCTGCCCATCCCCTCAAACATCTCCTCAAACACAGGAATAACAAAAACCATGATGATTCCAACAACAATTATAGCGATCACCAAAGTTACAGCCGGGTAAGTCATAGCCCCTTTTATCTGGGCTTTGAGCTTTGCAGCCTTTTCCAAATACGCAGAAAGACGTCTTAAGATCGTATCAAGGATACCGCCGGCTTCACCTGCCGAAATCATGTTTACAAAAAGATCGTCAAACTGTTTTGGGAATTTTTTCAATGCTTCCGCAAAGGTTTGTCCGCTTTCTACATTCTGTTTAATCTCCTTCAACATATTTTTGAATGTTTTGTTTTCATGCTGGGTATATAGAATGTCGAGGCACTGGATTATTGGAAGCCCCGCATCGATCATGGTAGAAAATTGTCGACAAAAAATTATTATATCTTTCTCTTTTACCTTGGGCTGCATGAAAGAAACATTTTCAAAAATATCCTTGGGTTTCTTCTTAATCTTGGAAGGAGTTATCTTGCGCCTGATCAGTTCGGAGCGCACAGCTTCTTCGGTGGGGGCTTCCATCTCACCTTTCTGTTTCTTATTCTGTCTGTTCTTTCCACTCCATATGTAGACTGTCATGATTATTCCTCCCTTTTAATGGAGACCACGCCCGGATAAACCGGAATACTATTTCTCATTTAGCCCGTATATTCTCGTGATAGGCAATATCACAAAGTACACCAAACAACAACATCTTCGCTAAATTTATATAAAATCGTTATGATACAGCTTGA
>MAXL01000009.1 GCA_001751005.1 Desulfobacterales bacterium S5133MH16 | reverse complement strand
ATCATGTCAATCCCGCTTACCTGATTAATTACAGCAATAAACGTGCCACCGCAATTTCGGTAAAGAGAAACTTTGAAATAGGCTCCGAATTTTACGGGACAAGATACTGGGAAGTGACGCCAGCATTCTCGAAGTGACCAAGCCATATGCCAAAAAGCTCATTGAACGCAGTTGTCTGAGAAAAAACGTCTTGAAAAATATGAGAAAAGACGCCATTTCCATGGGCAGCCGTATGAAATTGATTCCAAAGCTGGTCCATGATTTTTCGATCCAGAAAACTATAGCCTTTCACTGTCGTTATTTCCCGGACATCCCACGAGATGTTTCAAAATGAGAAAGCAATGCTCCAATATGTTGTTTTTTGGTTTCCGATACGGGTAAACCTGCAAAAAACTCGGCTGTCCGGCGTCTGCACCCCAGGCAATCTCTTTTGGAATGATCGTGTTCATAGTAAATTTCCATGAGTTCATCCGCGCTTTTTCCATAAATATCGGTCAGGCTTTCATTCCTGCGAAATGCATCCATACAACAATAAATCTTACCGTCTTTGGCCGAAATAATGAGTGACGCCGGGCAGGGGACGGACATAAATTCAGCTTTGGATGCCAACTTAGTTAATGACTCATCAAGGAGATCCTGATAAAACAGATTGCATGCGATTTCAGCAGGTTCTCTTGGGTGGCCATTGCCAAAATAAATCTTTTCCGTCCGGGTCAGAAGATCTTTATCTTTCGACAGAAAAAAGGTGGTTTTGTCCAGGTAGAGACAGGGCAACATAAAAATGCTTTTAAGCGCATTAAGAAGCCCGATTAGTGAAGCGGATTCAACACGGTGATCCGGAGCAATAACCGGCAGCAATATAAGCCTTGGCACTTCCTGATGTATGAAGCCCTCTCTGTCAAATTCGCCGGCTGCTCTTTTCAAGGACTGGTAATAATAATAAAAATAATAATCTATTTCCTTGACGGTTGTCAGTCTAACTGAATGGACAAAATGAAGATAAAGCCGTGCAAACAGGTTGGCCTTGAGGAATTTGCCCACGTCTTTCTGAATCCGTTCAATCCGGGGCATGCTTTCGGGCAGATTCTCGGCAACCAGATAAAGATTAGAGGTCAGGTTTACATATGAAAACAGGCCCGACAATATACGACAAAGCAACTCGAAATCGGCCTTATCTTGTTGTTTGGCCAGGACTACGTATATTTTTTGTATGGCAGGTTTGATCATAGTCAGTTGTTTGTTACGTTATCACGATACGATTCGCTTCCCTCCGTCAAGAGAATTCGCCCGCCACATACTTTGGATTTTTTGAAGCTCATCGATTCCAAACCATTGGGTTTCGTACTGAGATCCAATCGACATATATGCCGGGCAGTTATTATTCAACGGTCGTATATTGTAATCCTTGTAATGTTTGGCCAGGTGTGTTCCGAAATAGATCTGCATCTGCTGTGAATTGCTATTCCCCATAATCTTGACGTTGTTTTTTTTCACAAACTCAAGTGTTTTTACCGCATCCTCAAAAGTTTCGTAAGGCAGACCAAACAAGGTAAAAAGTTCTACTTCTATGCCCTGGTCCTGGGCCAGTCGGATGGCCCAGGCCACCTGTTCCGTAGTTATCTTCTTGCCAAGCTTTGTTAATACACGGTCAGAAGCCGACTCAAGCCCAAAGGCAATAACACCTACCCCGGCTCGTTTCATCTTCTTCATCAACTCCTCAGTTACAAGGTCCACACGGGTCTGCACCCACATCTTCACCTCAATGCCTTGTGTCAGGATTCTGTCGAAGATTTCTATAAGCCGTGTGGGTTTGCAGGAGATATTGGGATCAGCGAACCAAAGTCTTTTTACCCCTTTTTTTGCTACCCATCTGATTTCTTCCATGACCCGGTCAACGGAATGAAAGGTTATTTTGTGTTTAAAAGCATGGGGAGTGTAACAGTAAATGCAGTGATAAGGACATCCGCGAGAGGTCAGCATGACGGCTTCATTCATGCAAGAATAGTCAAAAATATCATTCAGATACGGAGAAGGATAATGATCCAACTGCGTAAAGCCTTCAATCTCCGGAGTATCAAAGACAGCGCCCTGGGTGTCCTTGTAACTTACGCCTGCAAGATCCGAAAAAGGCGTCCGGTTTTTGATGGCCTGCGCGACCTTTAGCAACGTTACTTCGCCCGAAGATCGACAGATATAATCAATATCCGCAAGTTCTTTAAAGGCGGAAGAAGGCATGAAGGTTGCCTGTGGACCCCCAATGGCCACCTTAATATTATTGTCCATAGACTTTATAAGGTTTGCAAAGCCTCTTACATAAAGCATGGTTCTCTGGTAGGCCGTCAAACCCACCAGAGCCGGTTGAAAGCCGGTGATAAGCTCATGAAAACCGGAACGTGACAAAGACGTATCCTGTCCCACAATCAATATTTTGGTCCTGAACCCCTTTGATTCCAGAAAGGCGGCAATATAGCCCAACGAAATAGGCGTCATTGTCGGCGCAAACGGATTAATTTCAATCAGTAGAATGTTCATAACGAGTATTTATATTCGTTTTGATCATCATAATGCAACTCTTTACATCCTTAAATGAAATTATCTCTCGGAATTCATTATTTAATTGAAAAGTTTAGTCTGCTTTGGTACTTGAACAATAACCATTTAACATTACTGTGAATAAATATGAAAAAGCAAGATATTAAAGACATAGAGTTAGGGTTCAGGCAGCTTACATTTGGTTTTGAAAATAATAAGTTAAAAGAACAAGACCGAATCCTGTATTATATTAAAAACCTGACTGAAAAGAATGGACATGTTGTTTTAGATGAATTTATCCAATATT
>MAXL01000008.1 GCA_001751005.1 Desulfobacterales bacterium S5133MH16 | reverse complement strand
CGTGCAAATTTTGTAATCATGAGGCGTACTTTTCGTACGTTGAATGATTACGAAATGCAGCACAACGCAGAAGTTGGACTTTTTACGAGACCGTCAGATTTATTTGCATAAGATCTTCTGCAAGGAGCAGTGGGCCGGAATAGGTTTTTCGGCACTGTTTTTCGATATCAACCTGATCGCATTCCGGATAAAAATGGGTCAAAACCAGTTTGCGAACATTGGCCCGGGTTGCAATCTCCCCTGCCAGAAATGGGGTAAGATGCCCTTTCACCTTCAATTCATCGGGAAGGGCCGACTCACAAATAAGAAGATCTGCATCCTTTGAGAGCGTCACCAGATTTTCGGAAAAATCCGTATCGCCGGAATAGACCATGGATATTCCGCCGGGACTTGTTATTCTGAATGCAATGCTCTCCGGGTTGTGTTCAACCGGCAGTGATTCCACTTTAAAATCATCAAACTCTCTCATGTCATGACCGGTATTGTCGAGTTCAACAATGTTTAAAAGACCCGGCGCAAGCTCGATCCAATGGCCATAAACATTTTTCAGGTTGTCATAAAATTTTGCAAATCCCTTTCCGGCCATCAGTGTAAGCGGAATTTTACGCCGGCTCCCGTCAGGATATTTATTGGCGAACAAAAACGGGACCAGTTCAGCGGTATGATCAGGGTGGAAATGGCTGTAAAAAACAAAAGAAACATCGAATATTTCCACACCGTTCTCAAGAAGCTTGTGCATGGTACCGGCTCCGGAATCGAAAACAAGAAATTTGTCCCTTATTTTCGCAAGTATCGAGCATGAGCTGCGTCTGAGAGAAGGGACGCATGTTCCGGAACCGAGGATGGTCACAGATAGTTCGACAGGATCAGAACTCATTTTTTGCCTGCTTTTTTTTCAATTTTGTTTATGATCCACCGTAAGAGCTTTTTATCATCCTTATAATCAACTACCTCTTTGAGGTCTGTAAATGGAATTTCAGCACGCGCCATGCTTTTATGGCCGCCTGCAGAGCCGATTTGCCCGAAACTCTGTTTGGCAACTTTACCTGCATCCTTGCGAAGACCATCGTTTCTGAAAACAATAATCAGTTTTTTACTATACAAACCAGAGACAATGCTCCAGTTTACCGAGCTGATTTTCAAGAAAAAATCTGCGATAATCACGCAAATGTCAGGATTTACCACCGGACCGAGATGAGCAAATAGATGTCCTTTAATAACACGCTTATTATCAAGGGCAATTTTGAAATATTTTAAAAAATCGACCGTCAATTCCGACTGCTCAATCTTGTTGATAAGATGGAGATTAGAATGACGGTAAAGAAACTGAAATGCCCTGACATCTTCAATTAAGGTTTGACGTACAAAATTGTCCGTATCTGTTTTAATGGCATAAAACAGGCCGGTGGCCAGTTTGCTGGAAGGTTTAATTTTTGCCGCCCTTAAATATTCGGTCATTATGGTGGCGGTTGCTCCGTATTTAGGGCGGATGTCCACAAAAGGCGCACTCGCACCCGTGTCGGGATGATGATCTATAATGACATGCGGCGGGTACTCTGTAAATATTTCATTATGATTCGGCTGGGAATCGACAATTACAAAACGGTTGAAGGAATCTTTGACAATGTTTTTAATTGGGACAAGATCCACACCCAATAGCCGGATCATCGCAATATTGTCCGGACGTTTAATGATATTGATATTGGAAATGGTTACACTGGATACTTTGCGCCAAAGCAATCTTTTGACAGCCATAGCGCTTGCAATTGAATCCGGATCGGCATTAATCAAGATAAGAACATTATTGTCTCCTTCAAACGAATCATAAAAACGGCGCAATTTTTCGGCGGCTGAGAGTGTCATATGGGCATATAATATATTAAAAAAAATTTAATGCAATAATCCTTTTTTTCGATTCGGATAAAGCAAGAAAAAAATCGTTTATCTTCTTGACAGTTATAAATAATATCTGTTATCAATTTATCATTTTTTTTTAGAGGCATTTATTAAAAATCAAAGCAATGCTTCGAATTTAAAGAGATTTTATCAGGCAGGATGCCAAAACAAAAAAAAAAGGTTTTCGACTACAAAAGAAACCGGCCCTGGGTCGAAAATCTTTACATTGTAACGCAACTGGGCCTTACAATGGTCGGTTGCATCGCTTTTTGTTTTTTTATCGGGCTATACCTTGACAGATGGTTGGGAACCAGGGGTGTTTTCATCACCATCTTTATCATTTTGGGTGTTATCGGAGGAGGTGTGGTCGTTTACCGACAGATTATGGAGATAACTGAAGTTAAGGAAGAGGATAAGAATTCCGGTAATGGAATCCCTTAGGCAAACCCAGAAAAAGTATTGTTCCAGGGCCATCACAGCGGCGATTTTTGCTGGGCTTTTTCTTATTGTGGCAGGTCAAAAGCCTGTGGGCAAGGGGTTGATTCTGGGCACCGTTTTCAGCATTGTCAATTTTATTTTAATGGCTCAAATGCTTCCCCATCGTATAGGCAAATCGAAAAATAAAACGTTTTTTTTATCCTTCGGTTCCATAGTATTAAGATATTTTCTTTTGGCCGTGCCGCTGATCATAGCGATTAAGATCGATCAATACAATTTTATCGCAGTAGTTTTCGGAATTTTTATGGTCCAGTTTGTTATTCTGGCGGATCATTTATTAATCCTTATAGCGTCTAGACGCGAAAAACAAGTCTAGGAGTATTATGGAAGATTTAGGAAGAATCCATCAAATCATCGTCCCTTTTTTTGGGCATAATATGACCTTTAATCTCGAAGTAATGATAATGACCTGGATTGTCTTCTCAGCGCTGCTTTGTTTTGGTTTTCTGGCGGCCAAAAAAAAGAGTCTGCTTCCCGGCCCCTTACAGGTGGTGGGAGAACTTTTTGTGGTACATCTTTTCGCCTTGACCGAAGATGCACTGGGCGAGGAACTTTCAAAGAAATACGCGCCCCTTATATGTGCTTTGTTCATGTTCCTGTTACTTTCCAACTGGCTGGGGATCATCCCCCATCTTGAAGAACCCACAAAGGATCTCAACACACCGCTTAGCTTCGGAATCATGGGGTTTTGTATTGCCCATTACGCCGGGATTAGGGCCAAAGGTTTAAAAACCTATCTTAAAGGGTACTGTGAGCCCATGTTTATCATGGCGCCGCTGAATGTGATCGGCGAGCTTGCCAAAGTTATTTCCATATCGTTCCGTCTATTTGGTAATATCATGGGCGGTGCAATTATTATTCTGGTGGTTTCATATCTGACATACAGTATCATTACACCACCTTTTCTGAATGCGTTTTTTGGAGCGTTCGTTGGAACCATTCAGGCGTTTGTGTTTACCATGCTAACCGTTGTATATATTGCAGTTCAGGTAAATTAGTTTATGGCATACGATATTCAAACCTGGGTAAGTGTAGCAGCGTTTATTGGCGGCGGAATGGCCATGGGTTTCGGTGCCATAGGAGCGGCAATCGGCGAAGGATATACCGCCGCAAGCGCTAATGAGGCCATCGGCCGTAACCTCGAACAGTCGGGTGATATTTTCAAGTCCATGCTGGTAGGGCAGGCCATCGCCGAATCTGCTTCCATCTTTGCTCTGGTCATTGCGTTGATGCTGCTGTTTACGAAGTTCCCATCACATATCTTAAGCGTGCCGGTACTGCTGGGCGCAGGGTTGTGCATGGGGCTGGGAGCTATCGGATCCGGAGTCGGTTCAGGATTTCCGGCAGGAGCAGCTTGTAAAGGGATGTCCCGTCAGCCGGCAATGAGCAGTCGATTAACCACAAATATGCTCATCGGTTCAGCGGTATGTCAAACACCGGCTATTTTTTCGTTGGTTGTGGCTTTTATTTTATTATTTACGGATTTTTCAGCAAATCCTGTTTCACCAACCTGGGCGGCTATTTTGGGCGCAGGGATTTCGTCCGGCTTTGGAGCCATAGGCTCCGGCCTGGGCGGAGGTCTGGTTGCTCAAGCCAGTTGTGAGGGAATTGCCAGACAGCCCTTAACCGCTACTCCGGTGACAAATGTAATGCTTCTGGGTCAGGCAGTCACTCAGACAACGGCCATCTATGCACTTTTGGTCAGCTTTATACTGATGTTTAAATCTTTCCCGGCAACCGATGCGCTCGCCCCCCCGATGGCTTTGCTTGCAGCCGGGATATGCATGGGAATAGGCGCCATCGGCCCTGCGGTCGGGGAAGGCTTTGCGGGTCAGGGTGCTGTGGCGTGGATTGCACGGAATCAAAAATATATTGCGGATTTAACAAGATCCATGCTGGTGGGACAGGCGGTTGCCGAATCCACAGGAATTTATTCACTGGTTATCGCCCTGGTCCTTATTTTTGTCGTGTGAACGTAATCAATTATAAAAAAAATAAAAATTCAACTAAAAACCGTTTAGGAGGAATAAAATGATTGAAGGTGCAGATATTATAAGAGCGGCTGCGTTTCTGGGTGCAGGAATTTCCATGGGGGTTGGTGCCATCGGACCGGGCGTCGGTGAAGGAATGGCCGCGGCCAAAGCCTGTGAGGCAATCGGTAAGAATCCCAAGGAGGCGGGCCTGTTGACCCGAACCATGCTGGTGGGACAGGCGGTTTCTGAGTCCACCGGGATTTATTCACTGGTTATTGCGTTACTTCTATTGTTCGTTGTTTAATTACCAGTTGACGGTCTCGTAAAAAGTCCAACTTCTGCGTTGTGCTGCATTTCGTAATCATTCAACGTACGAAAAGTACGCCTCATGATTACAAAATTTGCACG
>MAXL01000007.1 GCA_001751005.1 Desulfobacterales bacterium S5133MH16 | reverse complement strand
CGCAAATTCCGAGGAATGAGACGTACTTATAGTACGTCGCAGTGACGAGGAATGCAGCGCAACGCAGAAGTTGGACTTTTTACGAAGCCATCAACCTTTGAAAAGGCTTGAGTTCGTAATGTAACCCGCGATGGCTGTCGCTGCCGCTGTAGCAGGACTTACAAGGTGCACCATACCTCCTTTGCCCATGCGCCCGTTGAAATTTCTGTTTGTTGTGGATGCACAGACTTCGCCTTGGGCTAATACGCCGTTGCTCATGCCCAAACAGGCCCCACATGTGGGATTTGTAATGCAGAATCCGGCATCCAAAAATATTTTCAGAATCCCTTCCTCCATTGCCTGGCGATAGATCTTTGGTGTGGCCGGAGAAACAATGCCCCGCACGGAGTTGCTGATCTTTTGGCCCGCAAGCTCCCGGGCTGCAACCCTGAGATCTTCGATTCTTCCATTAGTACATGATCCTATGTATACCTGATCTACCTTTATGGCTTCCATTTCCTTGACCGGTTTTACCTGATCGGGTTTATATCCAAAGGTGACCAGCGGTTCCAGGCGACTTACATCATGCTCAATCACCTGATCATACCGGGCGTCAGAATCGGAAGAGAACCCGCTAAAATCATCAAGAGCTTCTTTTTTATCGGAATATTCATTTTCAATGAACTCCCATAAATATTCAACCGTTGTCATGTCAGGAAGGCAGATCCCCGAGGTTGCACCGGCTTCAACAGCCATATTGCACAGCGTCATCCTCGATTCCATGGTCATGGCATCCACAATCGGCCCGGTAAATTCCAGGACTTTGTTGGTAGCACCGTTAACCCCTAGACAGCCGATTACAGAAAGGATTATATCCTTGGCAAAGACACCCTCAGGCATCTGGCCGCTGATGTTTATTTTAATGGTTGAAGGATAGTGAAAGGCGCAAACGCCTTTAAGAATTCCCACCTCAAGATCCGTGGTCCCGACTCCGGCGGCAAATGCACCGAATGCACCGTGGGTACAGGTATGAGAATCACCCATAATAACCGTAAAACCCGGGCGCACAAATCCTTTTTCAGGGAAAAGCACATGGCAGATCCCGTTTCTGCCGATATCAAAAAAATCAAGAATATTGTGGCGCCTGGCCCAATCTCTGAGGATTTTACCCTGCTCTGCGGTCTTTGAGTCTTTTGCCGGTGTAACATGATCGATAACCGCCTTGATTTTATTCGTATCAAAAACACGGTCCTTGTTGCGTCTCACCAGATCATTGATTGCCATGGGTGTTGTAATCTCATGACAGAATACCGCGTCCAGACGGATCACATGAATATCTTCTGCAGGGCTGTCAACATGGTGGGCATCAAAAATTTTTTCGGCAATGGTTTTTCCCATTTGTTCACCTTTTCATCAGAGACCTTTTTTCGAGACCTTTTCAAAGGTCTCAATTTGTGTCTGTTTTCAGCACGGATAAAAATGCGGACTGGGGGATCATTACCTGACCCACCATCTTCATCCGTTTTTTTCCTTTTTTCTGTTTTTCAAGGAGTTTGCGTTTTCGGGTTATATCACCGCCATAACATTTTGCGGTAACATCCTTTCTAAATGCCGAAACCGTTTTACGGGCAATAATATTACCGCCGATAGCCCCCTGGATAGCTATTTTAAACATCTGTCGCGGAATTTCATCCCGCAGTTTTTCACATGCGCGCCTTGCCCGTTCAACGGCTCTGTCCCGATGGACCAACTGGGAAAGCGCATCAACACGATCCCCGTTGATCAGAATGTCCACCTTGACAAGGTCGGTTTCCCTGAAATCTATCAATTCGTAGTCAAAAGATCCATACCCCTGGGTAACAGACTTAAGCGTGTCGTAAAAATCATAAACAACTTCGGCGAGGGGAAGTTCAAATATCATCTCCAACCGATTATTGGTCAGATACTGATAATTCTTATTAATCCCTCTTCGATCCAGGCAGAGCTTCATAACCGTCCCCATATACCGATCCGGTACTATAATGGAGGCACGGATAAACGGCTCTTTTGTGCATTCAATCTTTGTAGGATCCGGGTATAAGGCCGGATTGTCGATAGTTAATGTGGAGCCGTCATTCATGACAATCTTGTATCTGACCGAAGGCGCCGTAAGTATCAAAGAAAGATCGTATTCACGCTCAAGACGTTCCTGAACAACCTCAAGATGGAGTAGCCCAAGAAAGCCGCAGCGGAACCCGAATCCCAGAGCCACGGACGTATCTTTTTCATAAATAAGGGAAGCATCGTTTAGTTTCAGTTTTTCCAGGCCCGTAGCCAGTTCCCTGTAGCCATCGGAGGCAACCGGGTAAATCGAAGAAAAAACCACTGGTTTCGCTTCCTTGAATCCGGGCATGGGCGTTTCACAGGGGCGGTCTTTTAAGGTAATGGTATCCCCGCATCGGGTGTCGCTGACCGTCTTTATACCTGCTATCATATAGCCCACCTGGCCTGCTGAAATTTCTTTCTGTGGTATACGGTTGATCTGAAATATCCCGACTTCCTCAACCTTATAAACAGCCTTATTTGACATAAAAGTAATCAGATCTTTTGGCTTTACTCTTCCCTGAAAGACCCGAAAGTAAACAATGGTCCCCCGAAAAGAATCATAGTGGGAGTCAAAAATCAAAGCTTTAAAGGGCGGATCCGGGTTTCCCGTGGGAGGCGGCAGATAATTTACGATACCCTCAAGTACGTCTTCGATGCCTATGCCTTCTTTGGCTGATGTGAGTATGGCAGTTTCCGGATCAAGTCCCAAGTCTTCTTTTATCTGTTTTTTTACGCGCTCAACATCAGCCGACGGCAGATCTATTTTATTGATTACGGGTATAATTTCAAGGTCATGTTCCAGGGCAAGATAAAGGTTGGCCAAGGTCTGAGCTTCCACTCCCTGGCTGGCATCTATCAAAAGCAATGCCCCTTCGCAAGAAGCAAGCGCCCGGGAAACTTCATAAGTAAAATCTACGTGTCCGGGGGTATCTATGAGATTCAGGAAATAGGTCTGATTATTCTTTGATGTATATGGCAGACAAATGGTCTGGCTTTTTATGGTAATGCCGCGTTCCCGTTCGATGTCCATGGTGTCCAGGATCTGATCTTTAAAATCCCGGTCCATAACGACATTGGTCATCTGTATCAGGCGATCGGAAAGCGTGGATTTGCCGTGATCAATATGTGCTACGATGCTGAAATTTCGTATATTTTTCATTATTGCTTATAATATTTCTTTTGAACAATCACCCAAAAGTCTGTTGACACAATCTTGCTTTGGAATTATAATAATTGTTTATTAACAGATTTACACCCTGGCTCTCCGGCAATTATTAATAAATTAAAGTAAAGAGAACGCCTTTTATCAAATTGTTGTTAAATATGTCAACCCCGGCATTTAAGAAGCAGGAATTGGACTTAGAGGCTTCACCCCAGTTATCATATAAAAACAAGACCATGGTCAAAAAAGAGATGGATGAACTCGTTTTAATCGTCGACGACGATGCTGACATAAAAGATACGATGCACGAATTTATAACCAGGTCAGGATACAATTCCATAACGGCTTCCAGTGCGGAAGAAGCACTCGAATTATTAAAATCGAACCGGGTGAATGTGGCCATAACCGACATAAGGCTGCCCGGGAAGGACGGTCTGCAACTTACTGATATTATAAAGCAAAAGCATGATATTGATGTCATTGTAATGACAGGTTACAGTAGCGAATATTCTTATGAAGAAGCCATAAAAAAAGGCGCCAGCGATCTTATCTTTAAACCTTTTCGGTTTGAGGAACTGCTGATAAGATTAAAAAAAGTATTAAAAGATCGGCAAGTAATCAAGGATCGCGCCCGGGTATTCAACAAACTGGAGAAACTTGCAATAACAGATGGTCTCACAAAACTGTATAATTTAAGGCATTTTTATAATCAGCTTGAAGTAGAAATTGGCCGGTGCAGCCGCTACGGCCATTCACTTGCACTTTTGCTTTTGGACATTGACAACTTCAAGATGTATAATGATTCATACGGTCATCTTGAAGGCGATAAAGTGCTGGTCAGGCTTAGCCAGATTATTAAGTCATGCCTCAGAACTATGGATTCCGCTTACAGATATGGCGGAGAGGAATTTACGGTTATCCTTCCGGAAACAAAAGGTGAAGAGGCAAAAAATGTTGCCAACAGGATAAAAACTGCTGTGGAATTAGAACATTTTTTGCCGCAACCCGATAAAGTTGTAACAATAACCATAAGTATCGGTCTTACTGAATATTTTAAAAATGAACAATTATCAACATTTATCAAAAGAGCCGATCAGGCAATGTATAATTCAAAAGCCAAAGGCCGAAATAGAATCTCCTCCCTCTTTGTTGAACCCCCTTCCAATCAAAATAACCGCAACCCCGGATAAACCGGCCTCCGGCTCGGAGAGAAATAACAAATCCTTTCCCAATATTGGCTCGGTTTAGATTTATAGAGACAGATCTACCATCCTTTGAACCGCTTTTAGTGCGGGTCGCTGTATTTCTTCAGGAACCTTGACCTCCCCTTCCATTAATTCCAAGCTCCTGACAATATCATGGAGGGTGATTTTTTTCATGTCCGGGCATTCCATGTCGCCGGAGGCCGGATAAAAATCTTTTTCAGGATTTGCTTTTTTCAGAGGATAAAGCAATCCCACCTCAGTTCCGACAATAAAAGTTCGGTTTTTGGATTCCCTGGCGAACCGGATCATTCCTGAAGTGCTAAAAACATTATCCGCCAGCGCAAGAACTTCCGGCCGGCATTCGGGATGGGCCATAAAAACAGCATCGGGATAAATCTGCTTCACTTTTTTGACATCTTCCTGGGTTAATAAATCGTGAACCGGGCAGTATCCATTCCAGACATGAACCTTCTTGCGCGTATGGGAAGCGGTATACCAGGCGAGATTTCGGTCGGGAACCATTAATACTTCTTGAGCATCCAGACTGTTTACAACTTCTATGGCATTGGCCGAAGTGCAGCATATGGTTGAAAGCGCCTTTACCGCTGCCGTTGAGTTAACATAAGTTACAACCGGCATGGGAGGAAGTTTGTCCAGTTTGTCTTTAAGGGCTTCCGGTGTTACCATATCAGCCATGGGACATCCGGCATCTTTATGGGGCAAGAGCACGGTCTTGTACGGAGAGAGGATTGAAGCGGTTTCAGCCATAAAATGCACACCGCAAAAGACGATGATCTCGGCATTGGTTTGGGCTGCCCTGATGCTCAGTTCCAGTGAATCACCGCAAAGATCCGCAATATCCTGGATTTCAGGCGGCTGGTAGTTATGTACAAGCATAATTGCTTTTCTTTTTTTTAACAAACTTCTTATCTTTTCCTTCATTCTTTAGTTCCTTAATAACCTCTATTTGCCGATTATTTCTTTGCTGCCTTTATGCTTATTGCTCGTCAAGATGTAGTATTTCAACACCCTGAGGTATTTTAAAATTGAACATGGAATCATCTATTTTCCGCTTAAACTGAATGTTGTCAAGCTCGATTCGTGTTTCATCTCCGTATGAGTTATAGGTAACAATTTTAAGCACTTCAAAATTCTTTGTTGAAATAAACAGATATATAACCGATACATCGAATGTTTTCTGTCTGGGTAAAAGTTTCAACACATGGTAATCATTTTCAGCTTTTTTGTCGAGAAGGATAGTGAATTGCTTCTTTAACAACTTCATATCTGAAAGAAAACTGAATCCTTTTCCGTCCCCGAAAAAAGAAGGGGCCTCGCCCACCATGACCTGGTTGTCTTCCGGTCTGTATATCCATAACGTATTGCCATTCGTTATTATGGTTTGACGGTCGGGCGTTTCATACTCCCATCTCATTTTGTCGGGACGTTTGAAAAAGGCTTTCCCCGATGCGCTATCTGTTATTTCCATGGCTTTTATTGTTGAAGCTTGAAAAAAGTTGGCTGAAAAGCCTGAAACCGAATACCGTGTTTCAACCTTCTTAATGATATCATCCGGAGAAAGATCCGATACCTTTGAGGTTAAATCTAATCTCTGAGATAAATCCTGGCTGAATACCCCTTGGTTAAAGAAAAAGCAAATAAACAAAATTAGAGCGCCTTTATATTTCATTAAAAGATCTCCTAAAATAGAGATATATTATTATCTCTTTTGACAAAAACAGGCAAAGGTTCATCGGGTTGCCGGTATAAATGTCTTAATGGCTTCGAACTCGTTGGGCATAATGGGCCTCCAGTCGATATGATAAAATATTTCAGTTTCAAAATAGGACTTGGGCTTAAAGACGGCGACATACAGAGCCGGCTCATCCGGATAGTGCTCTATCCATAACGTCTCATCGATTTTTAGATTAAAATCCCGGTATATCCTATTGCCCAGACTTTCGGCACAGGTTGTTCTGAAGATGCCTTCCCCGGTTTGTGTGGCAATAACAACATAGGGTCTGAGGTACCGCACTTCCGGCCGGTCTATTGAAAAATCGATGATTCTCAACCACCAGGAGCAGGCGCATTTGCCAACGGTTTCCTGTGAAGCATCTTCCTGCCGTTGCAAACGATATGTCCCGTCGAAAAGGATCAAACTTTATTTGTCCCCCCATTCATAAATGCCTTAAAAAAGACTCATTTGACGATCTTCCTTATTTTTCCAGCCGGTTATCGGCCCTTTTCGAATTTCAGCAAAAACACCGGGTGCAAGTTTTGCGTGACGGGCCCAATCCAGCATGATCTTGGCCATGGTTTCGGCAGTGCTGTTCTTCCAGTTTGTTCCGAGATTCTCACAAAGTTCGAGACCAAGCTTTAAAAGCGTATTTCCCTTAACCTGATGGGATTCGAGTATTTTTAAAAACCTTGAAAATGAAGCCAATTGCAACGCACCTTGTGCGAACAAGAGAGAGCGCCTATCCGGATTTGATACGAACTCTTCTCCTTTTGGCAGCACTTTTATCAATGAAGTTTTTCTAACAATGAAACCCAAATCTTCCAATGTTGCAAGGGCTCTAAAGATCGTGCTTTTGCTCTGGCCTGTCCAATTCACTCTCCCGTCCCCATGAATTGCCCGAACGAGCCTGATGGCGATATCTTCAACAGGGGAGTACTGAATCTGCGGAATTTTAGCTCCCCGTCTTTTCGGCAGCAAAAGGTTACGCTCTCGGATTTCTGTTGCAGGATCAAAGCAAATGAGCTTTCGATTTTTTTTGTCCAGAAGAGCCAGATCGGCAGTATCCATCCATTCCTCCAGGATACGGGCGTATGTTAACCAACCTTGTTTTGTTGCCGAAATATAGGCACACCAAGTCTCAAGCAGTTTGGCAATATTATCTATGGTCAGAGCATTCTTCTCTTTTAGAGTTTTCAAGAGCCGCCTGACCTGACGGTTAGCTTTGAGTCTGTCTTTCAAATAATTTCGCAATACAACCTCACCGTCACGAGGCGTTGAGGGAAGTTTAATCTGCAAGGAGGCGTTGCCTTTTATGATTTTGACAAGCCCGAGAAAATCCATATCTTTTACGATTCTGTAAAAAAGCTTTTCCGGCAAACCGGTCTGTTTATTAAAATCGGAAACATCCAATGTCCCGCCGGATGCATGAAGGATCTTTACAGCCTTTATAACATTTTCGGAGCCGGAACCGAGAATATAATTATCCCAATGGGGCAATATATCTGCGTTAAGGTAATCGCGAAAAATATCTCCGTAAACATCCACGGTGCTGCCGATGGCTACGATCAAGTTCTGCTTGATTAAATTTTGTACAATTTGAGGTTCAACTATGGGTTTCGATTCTGAAAGACGCATTGGCGCGGATCTGGCAATCTCAAGCAATGAGGCGCTCTCTTTATTTGACAGTTTCTGTAAGTCATGCTGGAAAAGTTCTTCAATGCTCAGAAGATTTCCGGCAATATTTATCTGTGGGATTCCGGATTCTCGAGCAACTTTAACATGAAAGCAAAGTAATTTCAGCAGCCAGGGATATCCTTGTGAAAATTCGACGAGGAAAGAGTGAAGATCTTTTGTTAAGGCTTCATCCAAATCCTTACTGAGCTTTTTTAAAAGCCAATCGATTTCAGCTCTGGAAAACGTATTCAGGATCATGTTTTTGCTGTTATTCGTAACCGCTTCGATCAGATCATCAGAAAAGGCATGGGTCGATAAAAGAAGATCCTTATTCCAAGAGAAACAAAGAATTAGGTGGGTCTGTTTTTCGCATATTTTCAGAAACAGATCTTTAATCGGTTTCAACACATCGGGCAGAAGAAAAACGTTCTCGAACTGATCAAAAAAAATGAACAGCAGTTTATTATGGGATTCGAGAAGTTTCCCGATGTCAAAAATTGTTTTTACCGCATGGTCAAACCCTGTTGGGGATTTTGGACAATCCGTTTCGGTTAATATTCCTCCGAAGCCTCCGAACTTTTTTAGAATATAGTCCATTATACAAGGAAGGAATCTTGAAGACGATGCTGTGCGTGAATCTATGGCAACCGCAAAGTGTCCCATTTTTTGCAGATGTTTAACACTTGCAAGGACCGCCGAACTTTTCCCTAATCCTGAAGGGGCTTCAAACACAACGCCGCGATGGGGCGTCTTTTTATTTATGAGTTCTTTGGCAAAGGAATCCAGCTCATTAAGCAAAGTCCTTCTGCCCACGAAATACTCCGGCGATGCCGGGAATTGATATTCGAAGCATCCGGAACCTCCCCGGACCTCGACAATTTCATCCGCATCTTGAAACAGACCCGGCTGTAGAACCGCCGTGATCCCCACAGTGATGTTGTCAAAATCGTCAAGCTCCGGATATAGTTTTGTCAAATAACCCAGTGTGGATCGATCAAATACAGGGATACCGTTATCGTTAAAAATAACGATTCGATTGGGGGTTCTTTTGCCTTGAGAGATGATCGGCTGAACCCAGAATAATCCTTTTTCAGTGTATAGCAGAGAAAACTTGCCCGGTTTTCCCATATTTTGGGGAATACGTTTTGCAGCAGTATCCGGACCCACACCTCCCGGACTCCTTGAAATTGCTTTGAGAACTTGGTCTTCCTCATATAAAAGTGCTGTGACTTGGGGATTTCCCTCAATATGCTCTCGATAAAATTCCCTGGCAGAACGATCAATACCGGGAAGGGCAATGAGGAGTCCATGGCACCGTTTGTCTTTGTGCCATCTCGTCATATACTTGCCGTAAAATGCTTGAAGCTTGGAAGCGGATATGGGTGTTTCATAAAACTTACAGTCAGCAAAAAGGGGGGATCCTGTTGATTTGTGTTTCCCCGCAATATCGATTTCCATTTCAGCGGTGTCTGCGTGCAGGATACGGCCGACACTGTATCCACAGTGATGCAGGACCTGGATCATCATGGCTTCAAACAACTTGCCTCGTGACCGGGCCCTGGCCTGTGAAGATCTGCCTTGTGCAAGTATTTTCAACCTTCCCATCTCAATTTTATCCTTGTATGAAAAGCGCTATAAAATTAATGAACAGATTTTATCCATGAGTTATTCGGGCGAAACCAATGAACGAGTTACCCTTTGGAGTTGTTTGGGTTATATTCTTTCCTCGTAGGTTTCCTGGATTGTCTTTACCAGGCAGGTCAGGGTATGATTTACGGGAGTTGGGATTCCCAGTGTAATCCCTTCCCGCACGATAGCGCCGTTTATGAAGTCAATCTCGGTAATGCTCTCCTTTAAAACATCCTGAAGCATGGAAGCAATATTTTCTGCCGTATCCCTGCAGACCTCCATAACACGGGCTAAAGGGTCAGGATAAGGAAGCTGTATGTTTTTAGCAAGAGCGACAGCAACCGCTTCTTTAACCGCATTTTCCATGATCAAGCGAGTTCCGTTTACCTCGGCCAGACGCCCGTTTTTCAGCCGTGTAATGGCGCTGAGTACATTGATACCCACATTAATAATCAGTTTCCCCCAAATTAGATCAACCACATTTTTTGTGGATCGGGTTTTAAAACCTGCCGTGTTAAACGCAGAAACAATTCTTTCTAAAGGGCTGTAGGGATCTTCTTCGGGCCCGATAATTGTCTCTCCTTCTCCGGCATGTCTTATTTTCCCCGGTCCTAAAAGGGTGGACCCTTGCGCCGTAATACCGCCGAATACCTTTTTCTTCCCGAATATCTCCTCCAATATCTCAAGGTTTCCCACCCCGTTTTGCAAGGTAACCACGAACGCTTCGGGCCAAAGCCACGGCTTGATGGTCTCCGCCGCTTCTTTTGTTTTATAAGATTTAACACAAAATAACACAAAGTCAGGGTGCATGGAAATCCTGTCCGCTGCAGCGGGGACCTTTACAGTATATTCGCCGGTAACCCCTTGGACAAAAATTCCCTGGTTGTTTATCTGCTGGGCCCTTTCCTGTAAATAATCTAAAAGCGTTACCTCATAACCTGCCCTCTTTAATCGGGCTGCGAACAAACATCCCATGGCTCCGGGACCTACCACTAAAAAATGCATTATACGACTCCTTTTGACACTCCAACGTTGTAT
>MAXL01000006.1 GCA_001751005.1 Desulfobacterales bacterium S5133MH16 | reverse complement strand
AGTGAAGAAAAAGCTAAAGTCTTACAGAGATTTTTTAAAACCGGTCCCGGTGAATATGGTGAAGGTGATGTTTTCATAGGCGTCAGAGTTCCTGAATTAAGGAAACTGGTCAAAGAATATCCGGACATAACCATAAAGGAAGTCATGCAATTACTCAGGTCCTCAATTCATGAGGAGCGGCTGTTTGCACTCTTGATGCTTGTCAGCAAATATTCAAAGGGGAATGAAACGGTAAAAAAGAGAATTTATGAGCTGTATTTACAAAACACAAAATTTATAAATAGTTGGGATCTTGTTGACGGCTCGGCTCACCAAATTGTCGGCGCCTTCTTAATGGATAAAAGCAAAGAACCTATTTACCGTCTTGCAAAATCTAATAATTTGTGGGAACGAAGAATTGCAATATTGGCCACATTCCATTTTATTAAGTATGATAACTACTCGGAGACACTCAAAATTTCAAAAATCCTGCTGACGGATGACCAAGATTTGATTCATAAAGCCGTAGGATGGATGTTGCGAGAAATCGGCAAGCGTCATATGTCCACTGAAGAGATATTCCTGAAAAAACATCATAAAAGAATGCCTCGCACCATGTTGCGCTATGCCATTGAAAAATTTCCGGAGTCAAAAAGACAAAAATATTTAAGGGGCGATTTTTAGTATGATTGAGAAAACAGGTTGATGCCTTAGTGATAAGCATGTATAGTCCTAAATAAGGAAACATTAATTTGGTTATTGTCGGTTTTTACTTTCCGGTATCCTGTATTTGAGGATTAAAAAATTTCATAAGTAAAAGGAGATTATACCATGCCCACATACGAATTTGTTTGTGAAAAATGTAAAAAGCCTTTTGCCGTGATCTTGAAAATTTCTGAATATGAGAAGAAAAAATTCCAATGTCCGAAATGTAAAAGCCGTAAAGTTAAACAGCAGATTACTTCCTTCCAAACCATAACCTCCAGTAAAAGTTAAAGTGTTCCATTCAATCTGTGTCGTAAAAAAGTATAGCGTTTTTGTGTTTTGTCGTTATTTACACCGATGGCCAGGGCTTTCCGGGTGCCGACCATTACCACCAGATCCCGGCCTCTGGTTATGGCTGTGTAAATCAAGTTGCGCTGCAGCAGGATATAATGCTGGGTAAGAATGGGGATTACCACTGCCGGATATTCTGAACCCTGTGATTTGTGCACTGAGACCGCATAGGCCAAAACGATTTCATCAAGCTCGGAAAATTCGTAGGCAACATCCCTGCCGTCAAACGTGACAGTTACTTGATATTCCTCCGGTCGGATACCGGCAATTCTACCGATGTCACCATTGAAAACCTTCTTGTCATAATTATTCCTGATCTGCATTACTTTATCGTTAACTCGAAATTTCCGATTTCCCCGTATGATGCAGTCTTGAACCGGATTGAGTGCTTTCTGCAGTTCCATATTGAGGTTTTCGGCTCCCACCACTCCCTTGTGCATGGGCGTTAAAACTTGAATATCGTCGACCGCATCAAAACCAAAGCGTTGGGGGATACGTGTTTTTGTCAACTCGAGTATAATTTCAAGAACTTTTTGAGGATCTTCCTGACGGATAAAATAAAAATCGTTGTTGGGCACATGGTTTTCAAATGACGGGAGAATACCGTTATTGATTTTATGAGCATTGACAATAATCCGGCTCGCTTTGGCCTGGCGGAAAATCTCGTTGAGTTCCACCACCGGCACCGCACCTGATGTAATAATATCATTGAGAACATTTCCCGCTCCCACTGATGGCAGCTGATTCACGTCTCCCACAAGAATAACAGTCGCAAAAGGCGGAACGGCCTTTAACAGGTGGTGCATTAAAATAGTGTCTATCATGGAGGCCTCATCCAGTATGAGAAGATCGCAATTGAGGGGGTTTTCTTGGTTTTTTTGAAAGCCTCCCTTAATAAAACTGAACTCCAGCAGGCGGTGAATGGTTTTGGCCTCATGACCCGTTGTTTCACTCATCCGTTTTGCTGCTCTGCCCGTTGGTGCAGCCAGCAGAGTTGTTACGTTAAGCTTGGAAAAGATTTTTAACACCGCATTGATAATTGTCGTTTTACCGGTGCCCGGTCCGCCGGTAATGATCATGATCTTGCTTGTAAGAGCAGATTGTATGGCTCCGATCTGTTTTTCCGCCAGGGTAATATTTAGCTGTGTTTGGACCCAATCTATCGCCTTTTCTGATGCGACATGGCGGATAGATTTAGGTGATGTTAGGAGTGTTTTCAACCGTTCGGAGATGCTGGTTTCGCATAAATGAAATTTAGCCAGGTATACGGCTTTGTTGTTGCTTTTAAATTCTTCGATGCTTTTGTTTATATCTTCAACAATTACCTTCCGTTCAACGGCGATATGGCCGAGTGCCTTGACAACCACATCTTTTCCAACGCCAAGGATTTCCTGACTCTTTTTTATAAGAGGTTCATATGGATAAAAAACGTGCCCCTCATCTGAGAGCTGATTGAGGACATAGAGAATGCCTGCTTCAACCCTCAAGTGTGAATCTTCAGGAAATCCCAGTTTTGAGGCGATACGGTCGGCGATCACAAATCCTATCCCGAAAATATCCGTTGCAAGACGATAGGGGTTGTCTTTCACCACCGCAATGGATCGATTCCCATATTGTTTGAATATTTTCGTGGCATAGCCGGAACTGATTCCGTGAGATTGAAGAAACAGCATGACATCACGAATCTCTTTCTGCTCATTCCATGCCTTTTGTATCATGGCGATACGTTTTTTGCCGATACCGTTGACCCGAGAAAGCTTTTGGATTTCATTTTCGATGACATCAAGCGTTTGTTCTCCAAATTTTTTAACGATTCTGCCGGCCATGACAGGTCCGAGCCCTTTGATGAGTCCGGAACCCAGATACTTTCGAATTCCATAAACGGTTGCCGGAACCGTGGTCTTGGATTCTACCACCTTGAACTGCTCGCCAAATCTGGGATGATTAACCCACTCGCCACGCATGTTGAGGATTTCTCCGGGAGCTGCAGATATAAGGTGTCCCACAACGGTTACAAGATCCTTTTGCCCGTAAACTTTTACTCTGGCAATGGTGAAACCGGTCTCGTCGTTCGTGTATGTAATTCTTTCAATCTGGCCGGAAAGGTCCGTAAGCATGATCTTGCCCTTATACCCAGTCCGGTAACCGTACATCTTGTTTTAAGGCACTGCTGGGAATGAAACATTTTATATCAATAACCGGGGACCCGTCAAAGGCATCGATTTTGTCGATGTGAATTGTATTTCCTTGTATCGATAGTATGTTACATATGGATATGCCAATCAGATTGGGCCGTAACGGGGAATGGGTCGCAAACACCCCGGTTAAAGGGTTTTTCTTGTTTTTCCTCGGATGAATCTTCATTATTTTTCTCTTTTCAGGGGTGTCATTCTCATGAAACCAGTAACATACGGTTATATGAGAAAATCCATCCAAACCCAAAAGAGCCTCATTATATTTCTCATAGATCTCAATCCATACCTTTTCATCCAGTTTCTTTATAACACCCACAGGAATAATATAAAAACGGTCTTTCATCTACATTCTCCTTTCAACGGGGAATACAATTAAATTAATTTATCAACATATTGTATTTTTTATTGACATATACCCCAACATATTGCATAAATCAATTGCTACGTATAATATTGATAATATACTTTAGTAGCTTAGCATTCGGTCAATCAATAACTACGGCGTAATATTCAGGTATAAAAAGGGATAGTCGTATGAATCGAAGGAATTTTTTGCTGAAAAGTGCCGGTTTGTTGATGGGAAGTTTTTTGGGGCTGAACAGTTTTTCAAAGGCGTTCGCCATGGAAAAACATAGAAATCACCCTGTTGATCATCCCCGCATTGCACTGATTATCGATGATATCGGATACAGCCTTTCCCATGCGAGACAGTTCCTGAATATAGGGGTTCCCATTACCTTTGCCATCTTGCCACGACTGGCATATTCTTATGATTTGGCCCTTGAGATTCATGATAACGGACATGAAATCTTGCTTCACCAACCCATGGAACCTTACAACCTTGATTCTTTTGATCCCGGACCTGGAGCACTCTATGTCGGAGATGGGCCCGACAGGATCGAGAGAATTATAGAAAAGAATATTACCGGCGTACCTTATGCCGCCGGTGTGAACAACCATATGGGTTCAAGATTTACAGAGACATATAAAGAAATTAGAGAAGTGCTCCAACTTGTAAAGAAAAGAGGTCTTTTTTTTGTTGACAGTCTTACATCAAGCCATTCTATAGGGTATAAAACCGCAAGAAGGCTTCATATGGCCGCTACGGGCAGGAATATCTTTCTGGATAATCTTCTTGATGAAACAGCCATTTATGGTCAACTCAACAAGCTAAAAAGACATTCAAAAAAATACGGGCATGCGGTAGGAATCGGACATCCGTTTCCGGAAACGCTACATACGATCGGCCGGTTTGTAAAAAATATTAAGGATTCGGATATTTCATTGGTCCATGTGTCCGATATTTTGTAACATTTAACCTGAACAAGCCGGCTTGCGTCTCGGAGAGAACAAACTAAACGTTTTGCAAAACAGACAAATTTTACAATTAATGTGCTAAAATATTAGAAATTTAAGAAAGAGGGGACTGTGAAATGAAATTTTTGATCGCTGAACAAAATATAGGAGACGATGCCACAAAGGAGCAGGCTGAAAAATTGATTGAACTTTTGAAAGAAAAGGGTTGGGATGTTGAATATGGAGCCGGGAGAAATGTGGCAACCGACGTTTCTGAGTTCGGACAGGAGGAAAAGATTCAGGAGGCCTTTGCAGATGATTTTATGCTCTGCATATCTGAGCTGGAAAAATGATCCGATTGACGTAATATCTCTTGACCGGGTAAAGAAAATGATCGATATAAAATTAAATCGTAAGCCGTTCGCAATTTACATTTCAAAGAAAAAGGCACAGCAGGTTGTTGAATGTGGCGCCAGCACGATAAGAAAAATCGGGACAGAATCCGGGGATCACATCGTGTTATAAAATTCCATGTCACGATCGACCTTTAGGGAGACGTGGAAAAAGATTGGAATTATGTTTCAAACTGCCATAGAAGAGAAATACACGGATGGGCAGATCATCTTCAAGGAGGGAAGTTCCGGAGACTGGATCTATGTAATTGAATCCGGCGCCGTGGAGATTTCCAAAAAAATAGGCGGGGAAAAGGTGGTAATGGTGGAGCTAAAGCCCGGAGAAATTATCGGGGAGCTGGGTTTTATCACCAAAACCCCACGTACTGCCACCGCCACCGCCATCGGCGATACAACTGTAGGAATCATCGACCCTATTTTTTTTGAACAGGAGTTTAACAAACTGTCCCCTGGTTTCCAGGCAGTTCTGACCAGCCTTGCCGCACGCCTCAAAAAGACTACTGAGAGTGCCTGTCTCATCAGAAAAACCCTCCAAAAAAAGAAGTGATTTCTTTCTTTCTGATTAATATTTTTTCTTGAAATTCATTTATTTTTTACCCGTATTGACTTGTGGTATCCCTTTTGGTATCGAAACGGCAATTAAAATAAATTCATTAAAGGAAAATGAAAGTCATGGAAAAAACATTATCTATTATCAAGCCGGACGGGGTTGCCCGAGGACTGATCAGCGAAGTTATTAAACGATTGGAAAGCAACGGACTCAAGATCATTACCATGAAAATGTTGAAATTGACCAAAGCCCAGGCAGAAAGTTTTTATGCGGTGCACAAAGAAAGGCCGTTTTTTCAAGGTTTGACATATTTCATGACATCCGGACCTGTTGTGGTTATGGTTCTTGAGGGAGAAGATGCCATAGCCAGATACCGTGACATAATGGGCGCCACCGATTACAGGGAAGCGGCTCAAGGGACCATTCGGAGGGATTTCGCAACGGATATTGAAAAAAATATCGTGCACGGCTCAGATTCCCCCAAGACCGCCGCTTTTGAAATAGGATTCTTTTTCAACAGCTACGAAGTTAACGGCTGATGTTCAAAAGAATCAATTTTGACAACATCACTATAGTGTTGCACCAGCCACGACATCCTGAAAATATCGGGTCCGTTGCCCGTGCCATGTGCAACATGGGTTTCAGTCGGCTTGTGGTCATCGACCCCCCAAACTACGACCGGAATAAAATCCTGAAATTGGCGACTCATGCCGCCTCAGATGTGGTTGATAAAACTATCATTTTCACAGATCTTAAGGACGCACTTTCCCATTTTAATTATGTTGTCGGTGCTACGGCGCGGCTGGGAGGACAGCGGCAGGTCGTGAATACTCCTTCTAAACTGGCTCAAAAGCTGGTTCCCATTTCCATTGAGAATCGTATCGCCATCCTATTTGGCCCGGAAGACAGAGGGCTTTCCAACGAGGACATCCGGAATTGTCATGGGCTTGTAAATATCCCCGCAGCCGAATTTTCATCCCTGAATCTGGCCCAGGCCGTAATGATTATATGCTACGAAATTTTTACTGCCGGTCTTGAGAAAAATACGGAATTCATTCCTCGTCTTGCCAATCGGCATGAACTCGATGGGATGTATGATCAACTCAAAGATATACTGGTCAGAATAAGTTATATCAACCCTGAAAATCCGGATTATTGGATCAACAAGTTACGTCAATTTTTTTCCAGATTTCAGCTTCGTGCCAAAGAGGTCAGTATTATCCGTGGGATATGCAGGCAGATCGACTGGCATGGAAAGAAGTGCTATGAGGACGGGCAGAGGATGAGAAAAAATCGTGCAATGCGAGAGCATAAAAAATTTTGATAAATAAGATTTTCAAAAAGGAGACCTATGAGATTAGTCAGATTTGGTCAAAAGGGGAACATCAAGCCGGGGCTGTGGAAAGATGGCAAAATCGTCGACTTGAGAGAAATCTTTCCTCAGATTCCTGATATAAGCGAAACATTTTTCAGAGAGGGATGGCTTGAAAAGGTTGCCGAGGTTAAGAATTCGGGCCAAAAAATCGAGGCGAGGATTGCAAGCCCGATTCATCGCCCGTCCAAGATCATCTGTCTTGGAAAAAATTACGCCGATCATGCCAAAGAAGGAGGCTTTGAAAATCCTGAAAAACCGCTGATATTCTGCAAAACGCCGAATGCCTTGAGTGGACCTTATGACACCATAATACTTCCCAGAAGCAGCGGCCAGGTGGACTGGGAGGTGGAGCTTGCCGTAATCATTGGAAAAGAAGGAAAAAGAATTAATAAAAAAGATGCATTCGATTACATCGCAGGATTTACTGTCATGAATGATGTGTCCGGGCGGGAGGCTCAGTTTTCCGATTCCCAATGGTTCAGAGGGAAATCGTTTGACGGCTTTGCGCCGGCCGGTCCTTTCATTGTTACTCCGGATGAGATTGACGATGTCAATAACCTGAGGCTGACCGCTGTGGTAGATGGCAAAATCATGCAGGACGGAAATACCCGGGATATGATTTTCGACATTCCTGCCATAATAGAAAACATTAGCGAGGATATCACCCTTATTCCGGGCGACATAATTTCAACCGGAACGCCTGCCGGAGTCGGAATATTCCGGGATCCGCCGGTAGTTTTAAAACCGGGAAACGTGATCGAATGCTATATTGAACAGATCGGCGCCATTATCAATAAAGTTGTAAAAGAGTAAGTTGTAACACCGGAAGTTTTCCGGTTCAATATTTCGAATCAGCATATTCCACCCAACCCCCGGTCATTACCAGAGCACGGTCAAAGTCGGAAATTGAAAAAGACACTTCTAACTGGTGTTCTTCAGCTGTTATGAAAAAGATATTTTTTTCAAGATAGGTTTCAAGATAGGTTTCTTTGTCGGCAAAGTCTCTGAAGATACGGTCCATGGTTTCAGCCGGCAGTTCCACTGCCATCATACCGCAGTTAAACATGTTCTGTCTGAAAATTCTGGCAAAACTTTCTGCGATGACCAGGTTAATGTTGTTCACCTCAAGCGCCCATGCGGCATGTTCTCTGGAAGACCCGCATCCGAAGTTTGTCCTTGTTATGATAACGCTCTTTTCTTGAATATCAATTCGAGACCTGAATCCGTCGAGCTTGATATCTTCTAAAAGGCAGGGCCCAAGTGCCTGCTTGGAAATCTCGGAAAGATATTTCGCCGGAATAATTTCGTCGGTGTTGATATCGTTTCTATCAAGAAAGAGTACTTTGCCGCTGAAATTTTTCATGATGTAACCTTTAATGAATTTGATTTGTTACGAAGCCATCAACCTTTGAAAAGTCTGGAATTTGCAATGTAACCCGCGATGGCTGTCGCTGCCGCTGTAGCAGGACTTACAAGGTGCACCATACCTCCTTTGCCCATGCGCCCGTT
>MAXL01000005.1 GCA_001751005.1 Desulfobacterales bacterium S5133MH16 | reverse complement strand
TCTGCCTGAAATAATAATCAATAATCAATTGCTAATTTTCAATTATTAATGGGGCATGAGACTTATGGGTAAAGGGTAGAGCTACCCTCTGAACGGTTACGAATAACTTTATAGAGCTCTCTCGGGATGTTTTTGATACAATGCTATTCATATAGTGGGTTCAGAAAGTACTGACACAATATGTTGTGGCAGCAAATTTTGAGACTCAAATACCGACAGGAAATTTCGCTATAAAATCAACATGCTATAATCCCGAGAGTTCTCTATAGTATAGGAATTTTCATTTTTTAGTACCTTTCCACGAATCCTGTCAATGGTGCATGGAATGCACCCTGCCGGGCTCAACAGCTCAATAACTCGCCCGAAGAGCGTTAGGGACGGGGACGAATTTATGAAAATGCTAAGTGAAAACCAAGTAGAAGCCATTATTGCGCTGGGAAAGGTTTTGCCTGACAACAAACTAACAGCAATTCTTGATGAACTACAAAACGAACAACCCTTGGTTTATCACCTAATATACGGCGAACCTTCGGATGCAATAGCTTTATTAAACCGAGATATGGCCAACCTATACCTGGATTTGTCTTTTGATGTAGGTAAATATTCGGCAGCACTCCACAGGAAGTGCCCTTGGGGTGCGCTGCCAAACATTTACAGCCCGAGTTTTTTGTGATGTTGCCATACAAGCCGAATATTTACTGATGTAGTATGGGTGTTCCGTAAAGGATTTGGAAAACCACCCATAATTAAAGATAGTGAAGCATGGGTTATAAAAAAAATGGCGCTTCTTGATGCAGAGTTAAAATCACTAACCAATGCAATCCCAATGAATGAAAAGTTTAGAAGTAATCTTCAGAAAAGATTCATTAAAAGGATTCTAAATTCTTCTCTTCAGCTAGGGTTGTTGCAATATCTAGAAAATCAGGTTGAAAGGTATGCATCTTTCAACAGAAAGAGAGAAAAAGCAATTCAGTTCACTATAAACCTTCTATTTGTCCTAGTCAGGTTGTTTGGAGATTTATACGCATTGAAACAAACAAAAAATCATAACAAATAAATTAACTGGAACAAAAGAGCCCATGCCTTTTGCAGGTGATAAATCTACCCAATAAACAGAACCTTTCCGGATTACCATTCTTGCCCCTCTTCAATTGCAAATTCTTCAAACCACCTGGCGCAGCCGAGCTGTTCTTTTTTTACTGATTACCACCCACATACTATAAACCTTGATATTTGTCAGTTGCAGTGATATGTATTGATGTGTTATGCCTATATACAAAAATAGAATAATCGAAAAAAAACTAACGGAACTGTTTGCCTATTATCCGGTTGTGGCTGTTCTTGGAGCCCGTCAAGTTGGTAAATCCACCTTGGTGGAGAACCTGTTTGCCGATGTAGCAAGCACCACTGTTTTTGATCCGGTTGTTGATATTGGTAATGCCAGGCAAGATCCTGATTTTTTCCTGCAAAATAATAAGACTCCGGCTTTTTTCGATGAAGTTCAATACGCACCGGAACTTCTCGGGTCAATTAAACGTAAAGTCGACGAGGAAAAGCAAAATGGGCTGTTTATCTTGAGCGGCTCGCAGAATTTATCGGTTCTTAAGGATATTTCAGAGTCCCTTGCCGGCCGGGTTGCTATTGTGAATCTCTGGCCTATGAGCAGAAATGAACTTGATGAAAGTCCTGGAACAGGATTCCTCCAGAAATGGCTTTCAGAAAAAACAGAAGATGATCAGACTCCATCGCCGCCTCAAAGCCGCCCGACATACACATCCATATGGCAAGGAGGATACCCGAAAATTGCTGAATTGCCGGATCATCTCGTTCCAGGGTACTGGCAATCTTACATGCAAACCTATATTGAACGAGATGTGCGTAAAGTTGCGAACATCGGTTCTTTACAGAGCTTTGGTCGTTTTATTGGGCTGTTGGCAGCGCTAACCGCACAGGAGATAAACCACAATCAAATCGGCAGAGAACTGGGGGTGGCCCGAAATACAGCCCTGGCATGGACGGAAATCGCAGAGTCCACATACCAATGGCTCTCTATACCGGCTTTTTCCAGGAATCCACTGAAAAAGATCAGCGGCAAAAAGAAAGGGTTTTTCACGGATACCGGCCTTGTCTGCTACTTGCAAAAAATTTCATCTCCTGATGTCATAGCAGGTCATCCCATGCAAGGCCGGCTATTTGATACATTCGTTGTTATGGAGATAATAAAGCTCATGCAGCAACTGCCCATCCAACCTAATCTCTACCATTTCAGAAGCCACTCCGGGGCAGAAGTAGATCTTATTCTTGAACTCAATGGCATACTTTATCCCATTGAGATAAAAGCCAAAAGCAACCCAAACCGTAGAGACATCCGGGGATTTGCCGCCTTTAGAGATTGTTTTCCTAAAGAAAATATTCACCCCGGTCTCGTGATTTGTGCAATACCATCCATACAAAAATTAAGCTATGAGGCCCTGGCCGTCCCCTGGTGGTGTTTATAGCCTGTTCATTCCTATCCAGTAAATATTCGGCTTGTATGGCAACATCACAAAAAACTCGGTCTGTAAATGTTTGGCAGCGCACCCCAAGGGCACTTCCTGCGGGGCGCTTCACAGGGAGGTGAGCAGGCTGATCAGCAGATA
>MAXL01000004.1 GCA_001751005.1 Desulfobacterales bacterium S5133MH16 | reverse complement strand
TGAGTGAAGCCCAGCGGAGCGGAGTGCAGGCATGGGCGGTGAAAAAATGGTAGAAATATTGTACACTAGGTTTTATGAAAATCTGCCCAAAAAGCGTTGGAATAATTTCTTGAGTGAACTACCAAAATATGTTCAAGAAAAGATAATGCGATACCGCAAATGGCAGGACAGATTGGCAAGCCTTTACGGTAGAGTAATTATCCAAAGAGCCTTGACAGCGCACGGTTATAACAAACACTGCCTTGAAAATTTGAGTATCACAGAATATGGAAAACCCTTTATCGATGACAATGTTTATTTTAATTTATCCCATTCAGGAGAGTATGTTGTATGCTCAGTTTCAGAAAAAGGAAGAGTCGGAATAGATATCGAAAAAGTCAGACCTATTGTATTATCGCATTATCAAAAAATTATTCCTCCTAAAAAATGGAAAGAGATCATCTGGTCTGATGAGAAAGAACAACTTTTTTACGATTACTGGACGATGATTGAGTCGGCGTTAAAAGCCGATGGTAGGGGATTTTCATTACCGATAGAAGATATTATTATGAACGGACATGAAGTCATACTTTATGATAAAACATGGTTCATAACGAAAGTGAATATCGATCATCATTATTGCTGCAATTTAGCTACCACGATAAGTGATCCGGTGATATCTGTTTCTGAAGTCAGAATTGATTAGTACAAGAATAACTAAAGTGGAGTTATTGTAAAATAATTTATCGATTTAATTGAAATTGATAGGTTGTCTTAAGATATTACCCTAAATGATAAATTATGCTGCTTTTTTGAATTGGGTGCAGTTACTCTCATCTCCCAACTAAATATATCAATATTATCAAGATGATATGGTGACCAAAAATGCATAAGTTATGCACATAATTGACATAAAAACCACGTCAATATCTTAATATTACAATCAATTTTATGGATATCACGGGAGATAAGAGTATCTGCGCCCTTTTGAATTCTATATCAGAAAGCGATTTAGAGATTTTCTCATATAGCTCTTTGGGTTTTTAAAAGATAGTTGATGACACCCGGACTGCAAAACGCACTATCTGCAGAAAACGGATAACAAAATCCGATAGATGTCTTCTGATGATTCGAATGATCGTAAGCGCCCGGTTGGAATCATGAACGTTGCCGGGACGATTGACAATGGAAAGGAAAAATCCGGTCTCTGCAATATGGAATGTCAGAGGAAAATAGGAATTGGCTTTCCTTTTGATGGGATTATAGCCATTAGATGCCCAGCTGGGACTACCCTTTGTGCTTAGAGCCTATTTCAGTAGGCCATGTACATATGGTTCGTGGCCCTTCAGGGCCTTTTGGGTCGCGCTTAGTCGCCTACTGAAATAGGCTCTTATCACCGTTCCATCCAAATCCACAGTGATCTTGTTAAGTCCCCGTTCCTAAGCTTTTCGATGACGAGCGATGAGTTTAACTCTGCTAATGCTTTGAGAGAATTGGAATTAAACTGCTTCAATACGGTTGAAAGCTTGGTTCTTTCGAAAATCAGCACCTTATTTATCTGCGACTCAGTATGGTTATAACAACTTGGATTTACAGTAAGTTGACGGAAAAGTCAGTTGTCGTTCCGCCTAATCCATAATGAACCGGAAATTTTTCACGCTAATCCGAGATGAGCCGAAATAGCTCGCTATTCCTCCGGTTTTGCTCAATCAGATTGATTAAATCTACAGCAAATTTGGGCGCAAATTCTACCAAGTTATTTTTTACCGAACTCTAAGCATCCTTTCTATATCCTTTACCTGAAAGGCTTTTCCAGCTTTATGATGGGGTAATTATTAACTTTTTTCGCTTATTTAGGGTATTATTCTATGCATTATCAAAGCTCTTATAAAATCCAGGGTTTTTCAGCAGACGAGAAAAGCGAAATAGAGAGACTCAAAGCCCAAGTCGAATTGTTTTGGGACAAAGAACTTGTATTTTATAAAATGTTCGGTCTCAAGGATGGAATGAAGATTGTAGAATGCGGATGTGGTCCGGGACTTGTGGGGCAGAAGCTACTTGCGGCTTTTCCAAACAGCTATGTAACAGCCTTCGAAATTGATCCTATTTTAGTGGAGACAGCTCAGAATAACGCTCGATTATGGAAACTTGAAAGATATGAAGTGAGTGAGAGTTCCATTTTGAACACAGGGCTATTCAATGATACATATGATTTTGCTATAACACGGCTTGTTTTGGAACATTTATCTGATCCAGTAGGGGCCGTAAAAGAGGTTTACCGAATTCTAAAACCTGGCGGAAAGGCCGTATTCATTGATAATGATTTTGAATTTCACATGAGGACCTATCCCGATATTTCTGAATTAAAAGACTTGTATAATGCGTATTGTGTTGCAAGGCAGGATGAAGGGGGTAAGCCTAAAATTGGTCGAGAATTACCAGGTTTATTGAAGCTTGCCGGGTTTTCGAATATAGATCTTCAAATTGTGAATGCTCACAGCGAAATCGTTGGAGACCAAATATTTTTAAAATCCGAAGGATCGGGTATCCCCGCAAAATTAGTAAAAGACGGATATTTAGCCGGAGAAATATATTCTAAAATAGCCCACAAATGGAGTAAGTTGCTGAATACCGAAGGGCATTCAATATTCAGGCAAATGTTCTTGTGTGTGGGAAAAAAAGTATTAACCGATGAACCTATCTTTGAAGAAAAACATGCTGAACATTGCTTTCTATCGGAGCAGAATATTGATAGTCAGTCGCCACAACTTGAGGAAAAAGAATACGAAAAAAATAAACTTAGCGAACAAAAAGAAGACTATGACGAGCCCATAACCTCGGCAGAAAAAAAAGTGGCCAGGATATGGTCCGAAATTTTGGGTCGCGAATGGATTGGGAAAAACGAAAACTTTTTCGAGGCTGGTGGAGGTTCTATCCATGCTCCGCAAATTGTTGAACATTTAGAAAAAGAATTCCAAACTAAATTGTCAATAATTGACCTCTTTGACCATCCAACTATAGCCCTTCTCGCAAAACATGTGGAACCTCAAAAGGTAAAAAAAGAAGATCTCTCATCCTCACAGAGACAGGAAATAAGATTTCAAAAAATATTACAGCGCAGAGAAAAAATCAGGAAAATAAAGGGATGATGGCATGACTTACGAAGACAAGAAAGACCGCATGGAAAGCATTGCTATCATCGGTATGGCCGGACGGTTTCCCGGAGCGGAAAACGTTAATGAGCTATGGGAAAACATTAAAAATGGCGTGGACTCGAGAGTAAGATTTTCCGATGAAAAGCTGCTGGAGTCCGGGGTTCAGCAATCGCTGGTCGATAATCCTCACTATGTAAAAAGCCGGTGTGTTTTAGAGGATGCTGAATTGTTTGATGCTTCCTTTTTTGGTTTTACCCCAAGAGAAGCAGAATATACAGATCCGCAACATCGCATCTTTCTGGAATGTGCCTGGGAGGCTCTTGAGTCGGCAGGCTACGACCCAGAAACATACGATGGCGCCATCGGAGTTTTTGCAGGATGCGGAATGAATCAATATTTGCTGCAAAACATCATTGCGAATCACCGTATGGCTGCATTGTTGAGCGAGAGGCAACTACAAGTTAGCAGTGATAAAGATTTTCTCGCAACACGAGTTTCTTATAAGCTTAATTTAAAAGGTCCGAGTCTGGATATACAAACCGGCTGTTCGACATCTCTTGTTGCGGTACACATTGCTTGCCAGAATCTTCTTGATTATCAATGTGATATGGCTTTGAGCGGTGGGGCATACCTTCAACTCCCCCGTATCAGTGGTTTTGTGCACAGTGATGGCGACATGCGTTCTCCTGATGGCTGTTGTCGTGCCTTTGACGCTGATGCGAACGGTACGGTATTTGGAGATGGGGCTGGTGTCATTGTATTAAAACGGCTTCAGGATGCTGTGGAGGATCGGGATACAATTTTAGCCGTAATAAGAAGTACAGCCATAAATAACGATGGAGCGCATAAGGTCGGCTTTTCCGCCCCAAGCGTTGAAGGGCAGGCCCGCGTTATTTCTATGGCTCATATGATGGCTGACGTTAACCCCGAGTCGATTTCCTATATCGAAACCCACGGCACAGGAACCCCACTTGGCGATTCCATAGAGATCGCCGCATTAACAAAAGCTTTCCGCAGTTCAACAAACAAAAATGGATTTTGCGCCATTGGATCTATCAAAACAAATATCGGACATCTTGACGCCGCCTCAGGAGTAACCGGCTTAATTAAAACGGTACTCTCAATTTATCATAAACAAATTCCGCAGAGCTTAAACTATCGAAAACCAAAACCGGAACTTAATATAGAAACAAGCCCGTTCTATGTGAATACGAGGTTGATCGAATGGAATCCAGTTGGCTATCCAAGACGTGCCGGTGTAAGCAGTTTTGGGGTAGGGGGTACAAATGCGCATGCAATATTAGAGGAAAGCCCACAACCAACGACGTTCGACAATCAAGATGCGTGGCAAATCTTAACGCTTTCTGCGAGGTCGGAAGCCGCTCTTGATAAAGCTACTGAAAATCTTTTAAGGCACTTTGAACAGAATCTTGACACCAACTTAGCCGACGCAGCCTACACACTCCAAGTTGGGCGGCGTCATTTTGATTATAGGCGAACGATAATATGCAAAAGCATGGATGAGGCCATTTCAGCTTTAAGGGAACGGCCTGCTAATTTTGTACATGCTGGGAAGGCTGTATCGCGAAATAGTTCCACGGTTTTTTTATTCACAGGCCAGGGTTCTCAATATGTCGGAATGGCCCAGGAGCTGTATGAAACCGAAGCAAGCTTTCGGGAGGTAATCGATTACTGCGCCAACACACTATTACAAGAAATGAACTTGGATTTACGTGACCTCATTTTCACGTACAAGAAAGCACACAAAGGCGCCACCGCCATCATTAATCAAACGGACATCGCACAACCGGCATTATTCATGATTGAATATGCGCTCGTCAAATTATGGGAACAATACGGGATAGTACCGGAGGTTATGATCGGTCACAGCATTGGGGAATATGTTGCGGCATGCATTTCTGGTGTGTTTAATTTGGAAGACGCTTTAAGATTAGTTGCATCAAGGGGAGCGTTAATGCAGCGGCAGCCAGGCGGCACCATGATCAGCGTTGCACTCTCTGAAGATTCTGTGAAACCTTATTTGAATGAGGACATTGAACTTTCAGTGATTAATAGCCCCAATGCTTCAGTTTTGTCCGGCGACACTGATAAAATCCAATTGTTGGAGCAGCGCCTTCAAGCAAATGGTATCAAAAGTGTCCGCCTTCACACATCCCACGCTTTTCATTCCAAGATGATGGAACCCGTATTGGAAAAATTCAAAAGCGTGTTTGATAATGTTCGTCTTGAACAACCGAAGAGCCCTTTTTTATCGAATTTGACCGGAGACTGGATAACTCCCGACCAAGCGACAAGTCCGGTATACTGGGCAAAACACATTAGGCATACCATCCGTTTTTCAGATGGTGTTTGTAAGCTGCTTAGTGATCCTGATCGCATTTTTGTCGAGGTAGGTCCGGGAAACACCCTATCTTCTATTGTAAGGCAGGTTGCTGCTCATACGGACAGCCACCAAAAAGACCCGGCTGCATTGAATATTTTCTCATCGCTGCGGCATCCGAAGCAACAATTTTCCGATAGAGCGTTTTTTCTTCAAACCATGGGCAAGCTTTGGCTCATGGGGGAGGAAATAAACTGGAATGGGCTACATGAAAATAAAATACGTTACCGCCTCCACTTACCCACCTACCCCTTCGAACATAAAAAATACTGGATAGAACCTGATAAGGTCTTTGATAAACAAGAGCACTCACCTAACAAAACGGACCTTGAGCTGAAACATATAGTCAACGAAGCCCCCCTTGGTTCTCATTACAGAATAGAAGACAACAAACAAACGGTTCATGGAGAATTCTACAACAAAACTGCGCAAGTAATAACTGACATCTGGAAAGATCTGTTGGGGATTGATAACATCGATGGGGAGAGTAATTTCTTTGATCTCGGTGGGGACTCTGTATGTGCATCCCAGGTGCTTTTAAGAATAAGCAATCAAACAGGAATTACTCTTTCTTTAAGTGACATGTTTGACAATTCTACAATCAACAGCATCGTTCAAGTACTTGAATCCAAATCCGGCAATGTTGAAGAAGTCCGAGACCTGCCGATAAATCGTATCAATCGTGAGCAAAAGCTACCACTTTCAAGAGGGCAACAACGTTTGTGGTTTCTTTCACGTTTAGAACCTGAAAGCCCCGCCTTCAACCTCGCATTGGGACTAAAAATCGAAGGCGACCTGGATATAGACATACTTCGTGAGGCGATCAACACTGTCATTGAAAGGCATGAACCGCTTAGAACCACCTTTATTGAAGAAAACGGCGACGCCAAGGCTGTAATTAATGACCACGCTGGTATCAACCTGGAATTTATAGATGCAACGAAAATAGAAGGAGGCGAAGAGGCGGCGTTTAGAATTACTAAGGAAGCGTCCGCCATCCCGTTCGATCTTGAGCGAGGGCCCCTTACTCGCTGGTATTTATTGCGTTTAAAGCGGGATTTGCACATTTTGGTCTACCAGGTGCACCATATCATTTTTGACGGCTGGTCACTGGGTGTCGTCTTGAAAGAAATCGGCATCCTATATGAGGCGTATGATCAGAATAAAGAGCCTCTCTTGCCGACGTTGAATGTACAATATGTTGATTGTGCCGTTTGGTATGAAGAATGGTTAATAAATCGCAAGTTAAGCTCACAGATAGACTATTGGACAAAACAGCTTAGTGGGCAACTCCCCATTTTGCAACTCCCCCGGGATCGGCCAAGACCCAAAATGCCAAATTATTCTGGTTCGTTTGAATGTTTCGAATTACCCGAACTGCTGTCAAATAGTATAAAGGCGTTGTCTAAACGAGAAGGGGTAACCTTTTTTATGCTTTTCATGGCGGCGTTTAAAGTTTTGCTTTTCAGGTATTCGGGACAAGAGGACATAATTATTGGTACCCCTGTTGCGAATCGAAATCATATGGAGATGGAAAAGCTTGTTGGTTTTTTCATCAACATGTTGGCCTTGCGCTCAGACTTATCCGGCAATCCCCCTTTCAATGAGCTGTTGGCTCGCATAAGAAAAACATCACTTGATGCCTTCGCCCATCAGGACCTTCCTTTCGAGCAGTTGGTGGATATTTTGCAGCCCTCGCGCGACATGAGCCTTCATCCTCTGTACCAGGTGATGTTTGCATTTCATAATTTTCCCTTCCCGCCGGTTACCTTGCAGCATATTAAACTTCAAAATATTATGATAGACCGAGGTGCTTCCCAGTTGGATCTCTGGCTGTCTCTTTGGGAGGAGGATTATATTTTCAAGGGGGCTGTAGAATACAGCACCGAACTGTTCGATCAAGACACAATTTCACAAATGATCAGGAATTATGTAACGCTGTTGGAGAGCATCCTTGCCGATCCTCAGGAGGGGATAGAAAATTATTCGCTATTAGATGAGCAGGAAAAAAATACCATAGTATATGATTTCAATAATACACAATTGGTGCTTCCCGAGCTTTCATGTTTTCACCAGCTTTTTGAAAACCAAGCAAACCGTGTTCCGGAAAAGACTGCCGTCATATTTGAAGATCAGGAATTGACATACGGCGAACTGAATAAACGTTCCAACCAGCTATCCCATTACCTGATCACCCTTGGGGTGGGTCCGGAGGTACTTGTCGGCATATATGTCGAGCGATCTCTCGAAATGATGATAGGCGTTTTGGGAATTTTGAAAGCAGGCGGAGCGTATGTACCCATAGATCCGACATATCCGGAAGAACGTATTGCGTTAATGATTGAAGATGCTCGAATGCCGGTTATCTTGACACAGGACAGGTTGGAAACCAGTCTTCCCGAAAACGAATCAATTACCATTTGTCTCGACGCCGATTGGGATGACATCGCTCAGGAAAGCAATTCTTGTCCTCCACCATCTGCGAGCGGTGATAATCTTGCGTACGTTATTTTCACCTCCGGATCGACCGGCAGGCCCAAAGGGGTGCAGGTGCCGCATCGGGCAGTTGTCAATTTCCTGAACAGCATGAGCCGGGAGCCTGGTTTTACAGAAAATGATGTTTTGCTGGCCGTGACAACGCT
>MAXL01000003.1 GCA_001751005.1 Desulfobacterales bacterium S5133MH16 | reverse complement strand
TGGTCAGAAGATTGTGATCAAGGATGGGTATTATCCGGTATCAAAAGCCATTGCCGCCGAGGATTTGAATAGTCTGGGAGTTTATTAATTCATCGTGACACTGTTATAGGTTCAGGGTTCCTGGTTCAAGGTTCAAAGGTTTATTTGATTAGAATTTTTCCTTATTCAACCCTGAACTCTGAACCCTGAACGTGGAACCTTGTTTACTACATTGACATGAAAAAAAATATCACTTCATCGCCGCAATCAGCGACATCAGGGCGGAAAAAAACAACCAGTCGTTTCGTGATCCTGGCGGACAGGCTTGCCGACAGAATCATAACCATTGGGGGTATTCTTGTTATATTTGTTGTGCTTGGCATTATGGTGTTTCTTGTAAAAGAGACATACCCATTGTTTGTCGGGGGCATAGAGACTGATACGCATAATTATTCCGTACCAAGGCCTGACAGCGAAATTCTTACAATGGGGCTGGATGACAACAAAACAATGGCGTGCATCCTGCTGAAAAATGGTCTGGTAAGAATTTTTCATGCAAAAACGGGGGGGCCGCTTCCCCCGCCGATACTGAGTTTTAAAAATAAAATTTCCAGTTTTGGCGGTTCCATTGACCAGAATCACATTGCATTCGGATTTGCTGACGGAACCGTAAGAACGGCACAGGTAAAATTCGAATCTCAAGTAATTGCTCTGGAAAATCTCCCTCAAAATCTAAAAAAATTGGATGAACGTGACAGCACCGACGGCCTGTCGGTCTTCTCGCAGATCCCTGGGAACCAATATCGAAAAGTTACCTTTAAAATAACAACCCAAGACCCGGTAAAGGTAAGCCCGAATGACAATGCAATAATTGCGCTTGATTACCGTATTGGAGGGGAAACAGAGAAAAAAACTCAGGTTTTTGCAGCGGTAGATAAAGATCAAAACATAATTCTCAGTAAAATCAAATCGCGTGTCAATCTGCTTACCGGAAAAAAGCGCGCTACGGTAAAAACCATTTCCCTTCCCAAACTGCCGGATAATCTCCAGGTGCATTCCGTTCTTTTGACCGAAAAAGCCGACATGGTGCTTGTGGCAGATAAAAACGGAACTGTGTACAGATTTAACACTCATAACTTTAAATCTCCATTCCTGGCTGAAACCACCCGGTTATTATCCAGCGACAATCAGTTAACTACTATTGGATTTCTTGCCGGAGAGCAATCTTTAGTGGTTGGTGGCACGGATTCTTCTCTTGACATCTATTTTTTCATACACAATGAGACCGGAGAAACTTCGGACGGGAAAAACCTTGTTAAGGCCCGTTCATACAATGCCGGGCGATCATCTGTGACCGAATTCACACCTGTACAGAGAGGCAAGAGTTTTGCGGTTGCCCGAAAAAACGGGGATGCAAGTGTAATTCACGCAACAAGCGAAAAAACACTACTTGATTTTTCTATTGGTAAAAATATTAAATCCGCAGGCATAGCGCTTACACCCAGAGTGGATGGATTCCTTACAATCTGTGATAACGGAACTGTTATTTTAAAAGAATTTTTGGCGCCGCACCCTGAAATTACCTTTTCAACCATTTTCGAAAAAGTCTGGTATGAAGGCTATCCCGAGCCCACCTATACATGGCAGTCGTCTGCCGGGTCAGATGATTACGAACCCAAGCTGTCACTCATCCCTCTTATTTTCGGTTCTGTAAAAGCAGCCTTTTACTCTCTCTTATTCGCCGTCCCCATTGCCATACTGGGAGCAATCTACACATCGGAATTCCTGGGCGTTAAGACAAAAAACATTGTCAAGCCGACTATGGAAATGATGGCGTCTATCCCATCAGTCGTACTTGGCTTTATTGCAGCCCTGATACTTGCCCCTTTAGTTGAAACATGGATTGCCGCGGTGCTAGTTACATTTGTCGTGGTTCCGGTATTTCTTGTCATCGGCTCGCTGCTATGGCAGCTCCTTCCTCAGCATATCGCTCTTCAACTGGATGGGACGCCAAAAATTATGCTAATAGCTTTAACCGTTGTTGCAGCGCTTTTTGCAGCCGAAAATTTTGGCCGCCTGTTTGAGCAGTTATTTTTTTCAGGAAATTTCAAGGCATGGGTTAATCACGATATCGG
This sequence comes from Desulfobacterales bacterium S5133MH16, assembly GCA_001751005.1. GTDB lineage: Bacteria > Desulfobacterota > Desulfobacteria > Desulfobacterales > UBA11574 > S5133MH16. The sequence goes on along the minus strand of MAXL01000003.1, from coordinate 3,750 downwards.
AGATGGCAGAGGTTTGCTGTTTTTAATGGCCATGCCTCTTTCAATGACATTTACGTCATTATTCATGTTTGGATATTTGAGGAATTTTTTAGCCCGACTCACTTCAGGATTCACCCAGGTTCAGGCTGCGATTTTCGATATTGTAAAATTACTCTTTATTGCCGTAATAGCGGCATTTATTTCTTTTGGTATAGCATGGATTGCAGATATCCTGGGATTGGATGCAAGAAACGGGATACTGGGCGCCTATGTTCAAAGAAACACACTTATTGTAGGTTTTGCAATGGGCTTTGCGGTAATACCGATTATTTACACTATTGCGGAAGATGCGCTTACCGCGGTGCCCAATCATTTACGGGCAGCCAGCCTTGGATGCGGTGCCACTCCATGGCAGACGGCAATCTGGATTGTAATGCCCACGGCGGCCAGTGGAATATTTTCGGCAATAATGATTGGAATGGGACGGGCGGTAGGCGAAACAATGATCGTTGTGATGGCTGCCGGCAACACTCCCCTGTTGGACTGGAACATATTTAACGGGCTCAGAGCCCTTTCCGCTACAATAGCCGTGGAATTGCCCGAAGCGGTAAAAGAAGGAACACTCTACCGTGTACTCTTTCTGGCAGGACTGGTTCTTTTTGCCATAACATTTGTAATCAACACAATTGCGGAACTTGTAAGGCTTAAATACCGAAAACAGACCGCCATGCTTTAATATGAATTCTTTAAAACTAAAACCAAAACAAAAACAAAGATCTCCAGGAAATGTCTTTTCCGGAAGCAAGGGAATAAACCTCGCTTCAAAAGGAGAAAAATATCTCTGGTCAATGGGCGGCGCCTTAATAATCGGCTTGATAATGATTGCGGCCTTTTTGCTCCTTATCCTCGTGAACGGATTGAAAACATTTTATCCGGGCCCTGTACACCGGGTGACCCTTACTGATAACAGAGTCATTGCGGGCGAACCGTTCAGACGTGAAAAAATAAGTCAGGACCAGACGTTGGAAACATCTCGGGAAGATACGTGCTCAGCATGGCGAACACTTTATAAGACCGGCAATTTCGACCTGTACAACAAAGACTTCAGATGGGTGGATGAACAAGATATAAAACAAATATCAGAACCAAAAGACATTTTCTACATTGAGCGTACTGAATGGGGCCCATTTATAGGATATATTCATGAATTGAACTTAAACCATGAAACTTTCTTCTTTTCCCGGGAAAGACTCAGTCAACTTAAAAAGGAACATAAAGCAGCCCAGGCAAGACGGAACATACTGAAAGATCTTAAAAAAAAAGAAATGGGATCAATAAATCACGAGTTGGACAATCTGCGGCTCTCTCTGAAACGGGTTGAACTTGATCATGGCAAAGACAGCGTCCGGTATAAAACAACACTTGATTCTCTTTCGGCCAAAAGAAAAAAACTTGAGGAAAACTATGGTGAAATAGCAGATAAAATAGAAATAATCATAAAAAAAGATGCAAAATATTCCGTGGTATTAAAAGATGTATCCGGAATAGAAAAAAGGGTCAACATCTCCGATATCATACGATTCTACCCGGCCAACAATCTCACTCTTTCCCAAAAAACAGGCATATACATTTCCAGATGGATTGAGTTCCTCACTGCCGAGCCCAGAGAGGCGAATATCGAGGGCGGTGTCATGCCGGCCATCTTCGGCACATTTGCCATGACTCTTCTGATGGTGATTATTGTTGCTCCGTTAGGGGTAATGGCCTCGTTGTATCTTAAGGAGTATGCCAAACAGGGAAAACTCGTTTCCATGGTGCGTATATGTGTCAACAATCTGGCCGGTGTGCCCTCAATAGTATACGGCGCGTTCGGCCTTGGTTTTTTTGCCTATTGCGTAGGAACAACCGTAGACCGGATATTCTTTCCCGAATACCTGCCGAATCCGGTTTACGGCACAGGCGGAATTCTATGGGCAGCACTGACATTGGCCCTTTTAACCCTGCCTGTTGTAATCGTGGCAACAGAAGAGGCGCTTGCGGCAGTACCTCAAAGTCTGCGTGAGGGATCCCTTGCATGCGGCGCCTCCAAGTGGCAGACCATTAAAAATATTGTTCTTCCGAATGCACTGCCCGGCATTATGACAGGCTTGATTCTCGCAATGGCAAGAGGCGCCGGTGAAGTGGCCCCGCTTATGCTGGTGGGAGTTGTCAAGCTTGCCCCGGACCTGCCTGTTGACACAATTTTTCCGTTTATTCACCCTGAAAGGAGCTTTATGCACCTCGGGTTTCACATCTTTGACGTGGGCTTTCAATCCAGAAACGCCGAGGCAGGAAAACCCATGGTGTTTGTGACCACACTGCTTTTGATATCGCTGATTGGACTGATGAATGCTTTTGCCATCCACATTAGAAGCCGAATGAAAAAGAAATATTCGGTGGGCCAGTAGGAACTTTTAATGATTATTAAACCATCCGACATAGAGAATAAAGAGATTCAAACAATCTATCATCCTCAGAAAGGAGAGCAAGGCTCGGTAATCGATATTGATACTTTCTCTTTATTTTATGGAAAAAGTCAGGCCCTTTTTGATACGACCATGGATGTGGAAAAAGGACTTGTCACCGCAATAATCGGACCATCAGGATGCGGAAAATCGACCCTGTTGAAATCCTTGAACCGTATGAATGACCTTATAGATAATATTTCTATAAATGGAAAAATAAGGTTTGAAGGGAAAAACATATTTGACAGGGACACGGACGTGATCAATCTGAGAAAACAGATGGGCATGGTGTTTCAGAAACCAAACCCGTTTCCCATGTCCATAGCTGATAACGTGACTTATCCACTCAAAATAGATGGAATCCGCGGCAAAAACGTTCTGGCTGAAACCTGCGAACGTTCATTAAAACGCACAGCTCTCTGGGACGAAGTCAAGGATCGACTTAATGAGAGCGCCCTCCGGCTTTCAGGAGGACAACAGCAACGGCTTTGCATTGCGCGGGCTATAGCAGCCGACCCTGAAGTGCTTCTAATGGATGAGCCCTGTTCAGCCCTTGACCCCATGGCCACAATAAAGATAGAAGATTTGATCAATGAACTTAAAGGGAAATATACGATCATTATTGTAACCCACAATATGCAGCAGGCTGCACGAGTTTCAAACAATACCGCTTTTATGTACATAGGCAGAATAATTGAATACGGCAAAACAGACATAATTTTTACCAAGCCTAAGAGCATGAAAACTCAGGATTATGTAACCGGTCGCTTTGGTTAGAGTGTGTTTTTTAAGGTTTATTGCGGATTACTGACGTAATCCATTTGAACAGCTATTAGCTTTTAGCTGTCAGCTATCTGGTGACTGAACAAAAATCTCCGCAATGACGGGAAAAATGTAAATTGGAGTGTTTTCGTTCAGACACTAATTATATAAAAGGAAGCAAGACCATGAATAAACATTTTCATGTAGAATTGAGAAAGATTAAAAAAAGTTTGCTTTGCCTGGGGGAAATGGTTGAGGAACGGTTTCTCCGGGCGATACAGGCGGTTGTTACCAACGATTCCGAGCTTGCAAAAAGTATTATAGTAAACGACCATAAAATAGATGAAATGGAAGTTGAATTGGAAGAAGAGTGCCTTAAGGTAATGGCCCTTTACCAGCCTGTAGCGGTTGATTTGAGATTTCTGGTCGGTGTAATCAAAATAAATAACGATCTGGAAAGGATTGGAGACGAGGCTAAAAATATAGCTCAACGCCTTGAGATAAT
>MAXL01000002.1 GCA_001751005.1 Desulfobacterales bacterium S5133MH16 | reverse complement strand
TTCCCGGTCAAGGACAGAGGCAACACCCGGGCCTGGATGGGCGTACAATGCGTAAATCCCGCATCGCCAAGTCCAGCCAGCACCTTGTCTGGAAGATCGAATTCCTTGAAAAGGGTTTCCGTCAAAAATTTGGGTTTGTCCGCCCGTTGATCGGGATAGGGGTTTTCAATCGGTTCGTTCATGATGCTCCGTTGTCTTCTAATGGGGTATCGGCATCTGTATACTGCCTGAATCTTATGATTAAGCATGCTTTACAGCCTTTTGCAAGTAAACGGATTCCGGCATGAGTTTTCCCATCTTTGGCAGTCGGGAACAAAACCGTATTCAAACGCAAGATGCGTGCCGGATTGAACAAACTGGATAAAAATACCGTCTTCAAACCCTATCCTTTTCTTTGGAATAATACTCCTGGTTGTCATAAAACTTTCGGGGGATTTTATTTTGACTGTATTCCGGCGTTTTAAGTTTGGAACACCCGAGAATCATCCAGATCTTGGATAATCTTTCCTGGCCGGTGACCCGATTCCGGATTCTAAAAAATGGAAATTTCTCGGTTCTGTCCACGGCAACCCGGACATAAAGCAGCTCCAGGCAGTTTATCATTACGATAAAACCGATAATGGTGTTGAACCATAACCGGTAGGCCCGTTCCCTCTCCCGGAAATAACCCCCGAAAAAGAAACTGAATATGCTCGTAAGGGCGGCGGAAGAAATCAAGAAGGCGCCTGGTTCATACATAAAAACCTCTCAATTGGATATGAATGATATCATTTCATTTAAAACCATGAACGCCCTTCAAAGTCAATCTTCAAATACAACCAAACTCAGCAAAATTAATAAGAACGATCCATGCTTTGGCATCGAATTTTAAAGATGAATCGTTACATAACTGTGAAGCTTCCTCCCGAGACACAAAAACAACTTCGATATCCTCAGATCCTTCATTTCTGTCATTTGAAGGGTCTCCATCACATTCAATATATACCATGGAAACGGATTCATCAGTCATTCCTGCGGATGAATATATCGAAGGGCCGATTTTTATGAAACGGGTGATCTCTAAACCGGTTTCCTCTTTTAATTCACGACGAGCTGCTTCCTGGACCGTTTCCCCTTTATCAATAAGTCCCGCCGGGAAACCGTATTCATAATCCGCCAACGGGACCCGGTATTCTTTGGTAATGACCATCTTTTTTTTAGATTTATGAAACGGAACCATGACCACCGCATCCGGCTGGGCAAAATCCTTGGTAACACATTTGGGATTTTTTGCTCTGGAAGCGACCTGCCAAATCTTATGGTTACCATTTTTATCAACATAGGACACATTGAACAGGTTTAACCATTTGAGGTTCGTCAGTTTCTTTGAATCTATAATTTTCATTTGCTGTTCCTTTTGGAGTGATTTTTTTCCGAGTCCATTACCTGCTGTCTGACAATTTAAGAAAAAACAATAAAAAGAAGCCCGCCATGATCAGCACCCCGGAAAGACTGATGCCCCAGGAAAAATAACCCTTATCCGCCATAATCCCAATCAGAGCAGGTACAGTGCCACCCCCTAAAACAAAAGCTATGGGTATGGTTAACGATATGGCCATATTTCTGTTTTCCGGTGTGCTTATTGTTGACAATGCCGCAAAGCCCGCGGGATAGAAGCATACCGCCAACACGGGTTGAACAAATACTACCGCTGCAATCCAGTGTGTCGAAGCCATCCCTATAAGCAATGTAAGAATTCCGGTAACAAAAAATACTCCAATCATAATGGGTTTCGGACCGAACCGATCGGTTGCCCATCCTCCTAAAAACGCCATCCCTAACGTGGAAATGCGGGAAGTTCCTACCAGACTGTTCGCCCAATCTTGACTCATGCCATGTTCGGTTACCAGGTATAACGGGAGCATATTATAAATTCCCAGTGTACTTGTAATGGCCAAACTGAATAGAGCGATCAAGATCCAGAAAGCGGGGATCTTGAGAATTTTCTTAATAGACGAAAAATTTGGGGCTTCTCCTAAAAAATTCCCCCCTTCACCCAATTGGAAAAATACAATTCCCATAATGACCGAAACCATTCCAACAAAAAATAAAATATTACGCCACATAAACCAGTGAAGAAGCATCTCGGCCAATAACGGTGTCAAAATAAAACTTAAATTTGGGGCAAGTTCATGAATCGCCACTGCTTTACCCCAGTGCCTGGGTTTAACCAGAGAAGTAACGGTTGTAATCCCCGATGGAAGATATATGCCTGCGGATATTCCAAGCACAAATACACAACATCGCATGGCAAAGAGACTTTTGCTAAAGGAAATTAATGAAAGAGCCACACCCACAGCGATTGCAGAAACAGCAATGGTTTTTCTATGGGTAATACGAGAAGATATGTGCCCGGACCCCAGAAGTGATATGAAGTACCCGATGGAAAGGAACAGAAAAAGCGAACCCGCATCACCATGGCTAAATCCCAAATCTTTTTCAATTGTAGGCAGTAACGGAGCTGCAATGATTCGGGCAGTAAAGTTTAACAAAAATATGGATGCTATGAACAGGAGCGGCTTGAGCTGGGTACGAAAAGTCTCACTGCCGATGGTATTGCCTTTGCCAACCTGAGTTGTCTCAACATCATTCAAAATTTATTTTTCCATTCCGGATTTTTCATCACTCGAGTTCGCCACAGAGTTTCCAACCGTTACGACGTGCTTTTAAAAATGTCCGCAAAGGGGTTGTTAAACGGGGTGTTTTTTGTCTTGACTTTCTTTTCCCTGATCCGACTTTCCGGTTTTGTCCTTTGTTGTTTGCTGCGAATTTTCGGCTTTTCACCGGGATTGGATTTCATGGAGAGGCTGATCCGGTTTCTTTCCATGTCAACATCAAGTACGGTAACCATGACCTTTTGGTTAACCTTTACGACTTGGGCGGGATCTTTGACGAACCTGTCCGACAATTCGCTGATATGAACAAGACCGTCCTGGTGAACCCCGATATCTACAAATGCCCCGAAAGCGGTAACATTGGTCACAATTCCAGGCAGCTTCTGGCCGGATTCCAGATCCTCAATTTTCTCTATGTCGCTTGCAAAGGCAAAGGATTCAAATTCATCCCGGGGATCACGCCCGGGTTTTGCCAGCTCTTCCATGATATCTTTCAGGGTTGGAATACCCACACGGTCCGTCACATATTTTGAAATGTCAATTTCACGCCGAAGTTGTGCATCATTCATCAGATCGGAAACCGTAAATCCCAGATCGTGGGCCATGGAAAATACAATCCCATAGCTTTCCGGGTGTACAGCGCTTGCATCCAGCGGGTTGGCGCCGTTCTTTATCCTTAAAAACCCGCTTGATTGTTCGAAGGCTTTGGGCCCGAGACGGGGGACATTTCTAAAATCATCTCTGGAAGCAAATGCACCGTTTTCATCCCTGTATTGCACAATATTTTTTGCAAGCCCGGGGCCAAGACCCGAAACATAGGTAAGAAGCTGCATGCTGGCCCGGTTGACGTCAACACCGACACCATTAACACAGCTAATCACAACATCATCCAGAGCTTCCTTCAACGAAGACGGGTCCACATCATGCTGGTACTGGCCCACGCCGATTGACTTGGGATCTATTTTTACCAGTTCCGCCAGGGGGTCCATCAGACGTCTGCCAATGGACACCGCGCCTCGTACGGTAAGATCATGGTCAGGGAACTCTTCCCGTGCCGCTTCCGAGGCAGAGTATACCGAAGCCCCGCTTTCATTAACTAGCAAAATCGGGAGGTTTTTTACCAGATTCATCTGCTTCAAAAACGCCTCTGTCTCCCTGCCGCCGGTCCCGTTTCCCACGGCAATGGCTTCAATATCAAAGCGTTCGCATAAGGATTTTACCGTGTTCCCGGCGTTTTCAGCCTGTTTTTCAGACAGATTCGGATAAATGGTGTCATTGTGGAGAAGTTTGCCCTGCCGGTCAAGGCAGACCACCTTGCATCCGGTTCTGAATCCGGGGTCAATTCCCATCACCCGTCTGCCGCCAAGAGGGGGCGCCAGGAGCAGCTGGCGCAGGTTGTCCGCAAATACCCTGATTGCTTTCGTATCCGCTCTTTCTTTTGTGGCAATGCGCAGTTCCGTTTCCATGGCGCGTGACAGAAGCCTTTTGTAGCTGTCGTACACCGCCATTTTTACCTGGTCCGAATCCAGGCCGTTTCCTTTGACAAACAGACCTTCGAGAACCTTAACCGCCTCATCCTCGGGCGGGGCAAGGGTCAGATTTAATATATCTTCTTTTTCCCCCCGGCGCATGGCAAGGACCCGGTGGGACGGCGCAGCGGACGCGGGTTCCTCCCAGTCGAAATAATCCTTGTACTTGGCGCCGTCCTGCTCCATGCCGGATGCGACCCGGCTTTTGAAAACCGCCTTGCCGGTATACAAATTCCGCAGCAGAACCCTTGCATGCGGGTCCTCGTTAATGATTTCAGCAATAATATGCCGTGCACCGGAAAGCGCGTCTTCCACCGTGTCAACTTCCTTTTGGGCGTCGATAAATGCCGCGGCAGATTCTGCCGGGTCTATTCCCCTTTGTTCAAAAAGTTCCAGGGCAAGCGGTTCAAGCCCTTTTTCCCTGGCAACGGTAGCTTTGGTGCGGCGCTTGGGCCGGAATGGCAGGTAGATGTCTTCCAGAACGGAAAGCGTTTGGGCGGCCCGCACCCTCTCTTTCAGTTCATCAGTCAAATGGCCGTGTTTTTCGAGAGAGTTGAGAATCGTTTCCCTGCGGCCGTCAAGTTCCTCGAGGTATTTCAATCTGTCCCTGATGGAAGTTATCGCAATTTCGTCAAGACTGCCCGTGGCTTCCTTTCTGTAGCGTGCGACAAACGGAATGGTTGCGCCTTGTTCTAAAAGGTTTACCACGGCATTTATCTGTATTTCCTTAAAGCCGAGTTCTTTGGATAGGGTGGTGATCTGTTTATCGTTCATTGGCCCTCAATCAAAATTCAGGGGCTTTGCCCCGCCTGCCATTGCAAGCTCGCCCGCCAGCTGAGCAAGGCGAGGCGGCCTGGGGCACGAGCGGGCAGGCCCAATTGGAATAATTACGTATCTGAAAGATTTTCATCAATTTTTATGCAAGATTCGGGTGTTATACGAGTTTCCGGTAGCCGGATCAAGCAATATAACCATGAGCACGTCGATTACAAGGTTTGACGGCGATTTTGTTTCTGCTTTAAAATTACCACAAAGAAAGGGCAGGCACCCCGTTCGAACGATGGGATGACCTGCCCCGACACCGGCAACCCTCATAAATTTACAGGTAACTGACCCTGTTAAAGCTGCAATCCTAAATTATAGGTTTCGTATTCAACCGGTCCGTCAAGCAACGATTCAAACTTAGTCTCATTTTCCGCTCTTAACTCACTTTTTTCCCATTGGTTCCAATTCTCTATTTTCTGCCACATGGATACCACCACCACATTATTTTGATCGTCACAGCTACTTAATGTTTCCGATGAAATATAACCCGGCTGGCCCATGGCATTGTACCGGGCTTTGATAAGAAGTTTTTAGGCCTCATCAAGTTTACCGTCTTTTATTTTTCTCTTGATTAAAACTTTGATCGCCATAGTGACCTCCTTTCGTTATATCGGTGAGTA
>MAXL01000001.1 GCA_001751005.1 Desulfobacterales bacterium S5133MH16 | reverse complement strand
GCAACCATTAAAAATGATGATCGTAAAATGGCAAAAATTTACAGGCGCCGGATCACCAAACTGAAGAAAAAGACACGCAGAGCCGCTTAATTTTGATGATTTCACTTTCTTTGAAGAATCAGATAAGATCTTTCATCGAGTCCCTTTCCTCTGAAAAGGCATACTCTGCGAACACGTGCCGTGCTTACTCTCACGACCTCAAAGAGTTTGTATCATTTATTTATAAAGAACGCTTTTCAGGGAAGAAGAACCAAAATTCTATAGATGATGTTAATGCGGATCAGGTCGATGGGTTGATGATAAGGGGGTATCTGGGGTTTTTACATAAAAAGAACAAAAGGGTTACCATAGCGCGGAAGCTTTCAGCCATCCGTTCTTTTTTCAGATACCTCGTCAAACGCGGCGTTATTCTGGATAACCCCCTTGATTCGATTTTAACGCCAAAACAGCAAAAAACGATTCCCGTCTACCTCCCTGTCGATGATATTTTCAGGTTGCTCGATTCCATAAGCACTGATACTCTTTTTGGTTTAAGGAGCCGTGCAATTTTCGAAACCCTTTATTCAAGCGGTATACGGGTTTCGGAGCTTGCCGGTATGAATATGTTTGATGTTGATTTTACAAAGCAAGTGATCCGTGTTCTTGGAAAAGGGAACAAGGAGCGGATTGTGCCTGTGGGCAGAAAGGCGTTAACGGCTATTTCCGATTACAGAAAAAGGTTGCAAATCGAAGACGGCATACGCACTGACGAAAATACGCCACTTTTCTTAAACAAAAACAATGGGCGCCTTACTACCCGTTCCATTGCGCGTATTCTGGAAAAGACAGCAAAAGAATGCGGATTGTTAATACCTGTTTCACCTCATTCCATGCGCCATTCATTTGCAACCCACTTGCTCGATGCAGGGGCGGATTTGAGAGTGGTGCAAGAGCTGTTGGGCCATAAAAGCCTTTCTACGACCCAGAAATATACTCATGTAAGTATCGACAGATTAATGGAAACCTATGATAAAGCGCACCCGAGACGATAACATAGGAACAAAAATAAAACGATGAAATTTCATGGCACAACAATTCTTGCCGTCAGGCATAAGGGAAAAGCGGCTGTGGCCGGTGACGGACAGGTTACATTGAATAATACCGTTATAAAGCATAAGGCAAAAAAGGTCAGAAGGATTTACAATGACAGGATAATCGTTGGATTTGCCGGCGCCACGGCCGATGCCTTAAACCTTTCCGAACGGCTGGAAAAAAAGCTCGAGCGGTATAACGGGAACCTGACTCGCAGCGCCGTTGAACTGGCACGGGACTGGCGCACCGACAAGTATTTGAGGCGTCTGGAAGCCATCATGATTGCAGTGGACGATAAAAACATGTTTGTTATCTCGGGAAACGGTGATGTGATTGAACCGGACGAGGGACTTATGGGTATAGGGTCCGGAGGTATGGGAGCCCAGGCGGCGGCAAAAGCCATGATAAAAAATACGGATATGGATGCTGTTGATATTGTTAAAGAGGCGATGAAAATTGCCAGTTCCCTGTGCGTATTTACAAATGATACGATCACGATTGAAGAGTTGTAACCAAGCGCAGGATAAGTTCTATAATCCAATGTTATCATGATTATATTTGGCCATGTATTCTCTCGGAACATATGGAATGTATGGGGCAAAAACTCAAGTTCCCTAAAATCCTCTTAACTTCAATAAGTTGTAGAAATTCCGAGACGTTAAATTATCCATAACAGGTAGTAAGCAAAAAATGAGCAGTCTAAAACCAAACCAAATCGTTCAAGAGCTTGATAAATATATCATTGGACAGCACCGGGCGAAACGTTCTGTTGCCATTGCTTTACGGAATCGTTGGCGCCGGCAGCAGGTCCCGGAAGATCTTCGAGACGAAATTGTTCCCAAGAATATTATCCTTATCGGTCCCACCGGGGTAGGGAAGACAGAGATAGCCAGAAGGCTTTCAAATTTAACCGATTCTCCATTTACTAAGGTTGAGGCTTCCAAGTTTACGGAAGTAGGATATGTGGGACGGGATGTTGAATCTATGGTAAGAGACCTTCTCGAACTTACCGTCAATGTGCTTAAATCAAAGGAGCAGGAGGATGTCAAAGAAAAAGGGTGGCAGATTGCCGAAGAGAGGATGCTCGATCTTTTGCTTCCAAAAGGAGGAGTGCAGCCCACACGGAAGCGTGAAGATTCAAAGGAGACACAGTTTGAACTTGTAACATCCAAAAGCGATGAATCTTCCCCCACAAGGGAAAAGCTTCGGAAAATGCTTCGCCAGGGGAAACTGGACAATCGATACGTTGATCTTGACGTGTCAGAACGAACCATGCCCATGGTGGAGATTTTCTCCAACGTTGGTATGGAGGAGATGGGGATTAATTTTAAAGATATGATCGGCGGTTTTCTTCCCAAAAGTACAAAGCGTCGCAAGGTAAAAGTACCCGAAGCCATGGAGATGCTGGCGGCTGAAGAGGCTCAGAACCTGGTAGATATGGACAAAGTGGTAAAAGAGGCCATTATAAAAGTCGAGCAGTCGGGAATCATTTTTCTTGATGAAATTGATAAAATTGCGGGAAAAGACGGCACCCATGGCCCGGATGTGTCCAGGGAAGGGGTCCAGAGGGATCTTCTGCCCGTTATAGAAGGGAGCACTGTTACAACAAAGTACGGACCGGTTAAGACAGACAATATCCTTTTCATTGCTGCAGGGGCTTTTCATACCGTCAAGCCTTCGGATTTAATTCCGGAGCTCCAGGGCCGGTTTCCCATAAGGGTTGAACTGGACGCTCTTGGTCAGAAGGAGTTTGTAAGGATACTCACGGAACCCAAAAACGCTTTACTCCTTCAATATATGGCTCTTTTAAAGACCGAAGGTGTTGATGTTGTTTTTGAGGATGAAGCTATTGAAGAAATAGCAAGGATTGCCGAAGAGGTTAACAACATGACCGAAAACATCGGTGCCAGGAGGCTCTACACTCTTATGGAATGCATGCTGGAAGACTTCCTTTTTGAGGCACCGGATATGCGGGAAAAGAAAATAGTCATCGACAAAAAGTATGTGGAAGACAAGTTAAAAGATATCAAAGATGACGAAGATCTTAGCCGGTATATTTTATAAATAAAGGAAAAAAAATAACAAAAATGAACTCGAATGTTGCCGACATACTGATTGAGGCCCTGCCGTATATTCGCCGTTTCTATGGTATGACCCTTGTGATAAAGTATGGAGGCCATGCCATGGTCGACGAGCAGTTGAAGGATGATTTTGCCCGAGATATTACGTTAATGAAATTTACGGGACTGAATCCGGTTGTTGTTCACGGAGGTGGTCCGCAGATCAACTCGGTCCTTAAGCGCATGGGTATGGATTCCAGGTTCATAAAAGGGATGCGTCTTACGGATGAGGCGACCATGGACGTTGTGGAGATGGTTTTAGGGGGCAAAGTAAACAAGGGAATCGTTGCTCAGATCAATCAGCAGGGGGGTAAGGCTGTGGGGTTGAGCGGTAAGGACGGAGGGCTTATTCGTGCCAGAAAACTTCATATCGTTCATCAGGAGGATAATGATAAGCCCCCGGAGATCATCGATCCGGGCCTGGTGGGTGAGGTTACCCATGTTAACCCGGGTATCATCAATACGCTGACCAAACAGGATTTTATTCCTATTATCGCACCGGTCGGGGCAGGGGAATCCGGCGAAACATACAACATAAATGCAGATCTCGTAGCAAGCAGTATTGCCATAGCCCTTTCAGCAGGTCGATTGATCTTGCTAACAGATGTAGATGGTGTTCTCGATGCTTCAGGGTCTCTCATTTCTTCAATTAGTGCGGAGAATATCAAACAGATGGTGGAAGAAAAAACCATTTCCGGAGGAATGATCCCTAAAATCGAATGTGCCCTAGCGGCACTGAAAAACGGAGTTGGGAAGGTTCACATTATAAACGGCAACAAGCGCCATGCCTTATTACTTGAGCTTTTTACCGACAAGGGGATCGGTACAGAGGTAACCATATGATTGACGGAAAGGGTTCACAATGACCCAAGAGATAATTAAAAAAGCAGATCAGGTTATCGCAAAAACCTACAAAAGATTTCCCATTGTCATAGCAAAAGGCAAAGGATGTACGCTCTGGGATACACAGGGTAAAAAATATACCGATTTTGTTGCCGGGATTGCCGTATGCAATCTCGGCCATGCACATCCGGGAGTTTCAAAAGCCCTTTCCAAGCAGGCGGACACCCTTTTTCATGTGTCCAACCTTTATTATACAATCCCCCAGGTCGAGCTGGCATCCTGGCTTACGGAAAACAGCTTTGCTGACCGGGTATTTTTCTGTAACAGCGGCGCTGAAGCAAATGAGGCCGCCATTAAACTGACCAGAAAATATTTTAAGGAAAAAGGGGAGAGCGGGAAATACAGAATAATCTCCATGGAACATTCTTTTCACGGACGGACTATGGCCACCCTTTCCGCAACCGGACAGGATAAGATAAAACAAGGATTCGAACCCGTGCTTGAAGGTTTTGACTATGTGCCGTTTAATGACATTAGTGCATTGCGCAGCAAAATCGGCCCATCCACATGTGCTGTCTTAATAGAACCGATCCAGGGTGAAGGCGGGGTTCGCTGTCCTGATCCCGAATACCTTAAGGCCGTAAGGCAGACTTGTGACGAAGCCGGCATTCTTTTAATTTTTGATGAAATTCAGACAGGGATCGGACGTACCGGCAAACTTTTTGCTTACGAGCATTTCGGTATAGCGCCGGATATAATGACCCTGGCCAAAGCCCTGGCCAATGGATTGCCCATAGGGGCCATGCTGGCCAGAGAAGAAGTTGCCGATGCCTTCGGGCCGGGGTCACATGCTTCGACATTTGGCGGCACCCCGGTTGTCACCGCGGCGTCACTTGAAGTTGTCCGGGTGCTTTCAGAAGAAAATATAATCGATCATTGCAAAAATATAGGAGTTTATTTTAAGGAAAGGCTTTCATGGTTGAAAGACAGGCATGAATTGATTGAGGATGTTCGCGGTATGGGTCTGCTTTTGGGTATGAAGCTGAGCATGGAGGGAGATCAGATTGTTGCTTCGTGCATGGAAAAAGGGTTTCTCATAAACTGCATCCAGGGGAATATTCTACGGTTTATTCCTCCGCTTATCATAGAAAAACAAGAAATAGACGCTCTCGTGGCATGCCTGGATGAGGTTTTCAATCAGATGGTGAGGTAAAATTGAAAAAAGACATTTTGACACTTATAGATCTTACCCGAGAGGATTTTGAAGTCCTCTTTGAGCGGGCGACTGAATTAAAAAAAAGATATAAAAAAGGGATTGCAGACAAGCCCCTTGCCGGTAAAACCCTGGGTCTTATTTTTGACAAACCGTCTACCCGCACACGCCTTTCCTTTGAATCGGCGATGGTTCAGTTGGGCGGAACGCCGATTTTTATAAGCGCCAAGGACACCCAGATAGCACGAAACGAACCGGTTCGAGACACCGCCAGGGTGCTTTCAAGATACCTGGACGGTTTGGCGATTCGGACCTATTCACAGAATTTGTTAGAAGAGTTCGCCGAATTTACCGACATTCCGGTCATCAATGCTCTGACCGATTTATTCCATCCCTGCCAGGTATTAAGTGACATTATGACGGTAATAGAGATTAAGGGGGGATATAAGGATATCCGGATCGCCTGGGTCGGAGACGGGAATAATGTGGCCCATTCATGGGTAAATGCAGCGGCTGTTTTGGATTTGGATCTTATTTTAGCATGTCCGGACGGATATTTCCCTCGTAAGGACGTTATGGAAAAGGCTCTTGAGAAAGGAGTTGGAAAAATTGTTGCAACTTCGAACCCTGTTGAAGCGGTAAAAGATGCCGATGTAATTTATACCGACGTTTGGGCCAGTATGGGGCAGGAGAGTGAACAGGGCAAACGGAAGCAGGTGTTTGAACCGTTTCAGGTAGATCAAGCGCTTCTGAAACATGCGTCCGAAGATGTTATCGTAATGCATTGTCTGCCGGCGCACAGGGGGGAAGAGATCAGCGAAAATGTGCTGGAAGGTCCGAAATCCGTTGTCTGGGATCAAGCGGAAAACAAACTCCACATGCATAAGGCAATCCTGGAAGTATTAATGAAGGGGGATTAAATCGTGTCTCATACCGTTAACAAGGTGGTTCTGGCATATTCCGGCGGCCTGGATACATCCGTGATTTTAAAGTGGCTGATCCAAACTTACCGTTGTGAGGTTGTTGCATTTTCTGCAGATATAGGCCAGGGGGATGAGCTGAATCGGGTAGAGGAAAATGCCCTAAAAACAGGGGCAACAAAGGTTTATATCGATGATTTGAAGGAAACTTTTGTAAAAGATTATGTTTTCCCTGCGTTTCGGGCAAATGCTATTTATGAAGGACAGTATCTTCTGGGTACCTCTCTTGCCAGGCCCCTGATTGCAAAACGGCAGATGGAGATTGCCCGGATGGAGGGGGCGGATGCTGTGAGCCATGGCGCCACCGGAAAGGGAAACGACCAGGTGAGGTTTGAGCTCAGCTATTTTGCAATAAATCCCAATATAAGAATCATTGCTCCCTGGCGCGAGTGGGATTTTAACTCGCGAAGCGCCTTGATGGCCTTTGCCGAACAGCACGGTATCGAGGTGCCGACCACCCCCGCAAAACCATACAGTACCGACGGAAATCTCCTTCACATAAGCTTTGAAGGAGGATTGCTTGAGGATCCCTGGCAAGAGCCGCCCGACGACATGTTCCGTATGACGGTTTCACCCCAGGATGCGCCGGACAAGCCTGAAATTATCGAAATAACCTTTGAACAGGGCGATCCTGTGGCCATAAACGATAAACCTATGTCTCCGGCGCAACTCCTCAAAGAGCTAAACCGGCTGGGTGGACGTAACGGAATCGGCAGAGTCGATATTGTGGAGAACCGTTTTGTCGGCATGAAATCCCGCGGTGTTTATGAAACTCCGGGCGGCACGGTGTTGAGGGCCGCCCATATGGCCATTGAATCCATTACAATGGACAGGGAAGTCATGCACCTGAGGGATTCCCTAATTCCGAAATATTCCGAGCTTGTGTATTACGGCTTCTGGTTTTCACCCGAGATGAAGCTCCTGCAGGATATGGTGGATCGAACCCAGACCAATGTCTCCGGGGTTGTCCGACTTGAGCTTTACAAGGGAAACTGCTGTGTCTTGGGACGTAAATCCGATGAATCAATTTACAGTGAGGATTTTGCAACTTTTGAAGATGACAGTGTATACAGCCAGAAAGATGCTGAAGGCTTTATACGTATAAATGCGTTAAGACTGCGTATTCCGAAGATGATGAAAAAAAAATAGTATCCGTTCACGGAGTAATTGAGTTAGTGGAAATTCCAAATAACAAATCCCAAAAAATTTACCCTGTTAAATAATGCTTTGCATTAAATCTACGATTTATTTAACAGGGCAGGCAAATAACAATGACCGAAATTCAAAATCCCAAACAAAAAAACAATTGCTTTGCCTCCGGCCCGGAGGGAACCGGTTTGGAATTTGGAGTTTGAAATTTGAGATTTATTTGAAATTTGATGCTTGAGATTTGTGATTTAATTGAT